>NZ_SJPP01000001.1:1562500-1837379 GCF_007860075.1 Symmachiella macrocystis | reverse complement strand
AATGAACCGGTGTGACAACCGGTTTAAAAACCCCTGACAACACCGCTCAGATCAGTCACAACAAAACTGACTTTAATTGTGTCTCTCCAACCTCTGCATACAACAGCCCGTCGGCGATCGTAGTGATTCCGACGGGCTGCTTTTGTGCGCCTGTGGTGACCGGCTGATGCTGGGGACCGTTATACGTTGTTCGATGGCACGTGTTCTCGGCAGCGGTGCCACGCGATAGCCAGTGCAATATCCAACTGGTTGCTCCAACTGCGCAGAACGTTCTCGACCGATATTCCCACGCATTGTTCGGAAAAGTCTTTCATAAGACGTTTGCGATCCATGTTCATGGCGAAGCCGATGAATTTCAATAAGAAGGCAGAGGGCTTCAGTTTGGACCAAGCAAGGAACAATCCGCTCGCGTATAGTATGCCAGGCTCTCCTTCCGATGGCTTACTAAGCCCAGGTAATATGTAAGGGTTGGCGGCAAGGTGGTCGGCCATTTCCTGCCACCCCATATTTGCCGCGGCCGACAACATATCAAGGTCGCCCCCCCGCTCCCATTGCCACTCTTCGATCGCCCACCTCGATGCCGCTTCCCGCCATGATTTCAGTTGTTTCGGCTCGACAATACGCTCAACGACCGACTGAGGAATGTTTGCCAGGGCAGGAGGGGTGATTTCGTCTTCATCGTCCCAGTCATCCAAGAGATAACGGCCAGCAATCGGGTCGCCCAGCCTTGCTCGCACTTTTGCAAACGGAATATCTTCGTAGTACGGGCTTGGCCCGAACCATTTGGCAGCAAGTTCAGGCAACTCATTGCGCAGATGCCACATCATTTCGATATCCTGGTCCGGGCTTTCGAAGTGCGGTTCAATATCGGTCAGTCGCTCCCTGAATCGGGATTTGTAGATTTCGTCGCCGAACGACATGAGAATGTATTCAACGTCGGGCCGAGGGTGCTTGCCGCCGACGTGCTTTTGTGCAAGTTTCTGCCACTGGCTAGCCTGGGCCCATGTATCTATTGCGGTATCCCACATCAATCGGTCAAAGAACGCTGACAAGGCCGCATCGGATTTCATGAACTTCCCAAGGACCAAGCGGCTCCTGTCGTCATATTCGCTCAGCTGCGCCTCAGTGAGCGGTGGCAGCTCGACTGCTTGCGGGACAGCTCGTCGCAAAGGGCGCGTGTCGAGCGTCACGACCTCATGAGCAGAGCCAAGTATTTCGATGGCTTCTTGCGCCAGTTCAGCATGTTGGCCGAGTATGTGCCCAATGGCAGCCTCTTCGCCAGATTTTGAAATGACTGCTGTGAGGTTCTCGCCCAGGTCGAGAGGGAATTCACGCAATTCCCGGCCAACGTATTTCTCCTCAAAGGAATCCAAGTAGAATCCGTGTCGGCGCAAGACAGCGAAAACGGCGTTCAGAACTTGCTGACGCGCGCTATTTAACTGCTCGAATTCATCGGCGAGATGATTTCCAGCTTGCTCTGATCCCAGGGAGCGAACCAACTTGCGCAGTTCGATTGACTTGGGGGCGATTACGTACGAATCGAACTTATCGTCAAAATCGACGTGCATCGAGCCATCCAATAACTCCAAGCATGCGCTTGAATGCGGTAGACGATCTGCAAATTGAAGCAGTGTGCGCCAGATACGCCCTTTGGGTTTGGCGGTGTTTGTGATTGCTTTGCCAGATCGAGACCTGAATCGCTCTTGCAGCGATTTGCAACTCCGCATGAATTGAAGCACTGCAAGTGGTGTCGCGTCTGCTTCGTCTGGTTCTTCTGTCGCAACAGTCTCGCGAAACGGCACACCGTATTCAGATAAATGCTGTTGTATCTGACGGGCGCTCGGTGATTTTACCGCGCTGCCCTTAAAAACCTCTTCTACAGCGAAGGCCAGATTGGGGCCGCGCGCCAAAGTTTCCGTCAACAGAATGCCGACGTGCAGATTAAAAACTACTCCGCCCGAGTCTTCGAGACTCCAGTACCCGTTGGGCAGAGCATTGATCACAATGTCGAGCGTTGCTAAATAGCTGCGAATGGCGTCGATGGCCTGTTGGCGTTGCTCATCCAGTGTTGCAAAGTACTTAGTCAGATCCGAAGTTGGATCGTAGTTCCGGTGATACCAGCGTTCTTCGGGCATAAACCAGTAGACGTCGAATCCATCCGAAAACCGCACTCCGAGACCGTCAACAACGTTATAGGTCTCGAGTCGATGAGCCGCGGCATATCTTTTCAATTTATCCAGCGCCGACATGATTAACTCTCAATCGAATGCATGGTCGCGGTGCCACAATTCACCCGGGATATCAAGGAGCTATTGTAACAGAACGAGAGATGTTCATTTGTTAGGTGGCAGAGGTGATTGATTAGACCGCATTGGAGTGATGAGGTTCGGTGGGTTTCTCGTTGCGTTGCTCCAGGTGAACTCGGGGGCTGATGATTGCGGGGGCGGCGGGTGAAATTGGCGGGCGGTCTTTTCTTGCCGAAAATCCTAGATTTTTCCAGATTGGGCTTGTCCGAAAAACCTACTGTACTAACAATAGTAGTGCAGTTGTGATTTGGGGAGCCGTTATGGAATTTCAAGTTGATGTTGCTAGCCGAGTGCCGATTTATCGGCAATTGCGTAGCCAAATACGCCAGGCTGTGGCGCGCGCTCGGCTGCAGCCTGGCGAGCAACTTCCCTCGGTCCGTGAACTTTCCAGCCGGCTTGTTGTTAATCCCAACACCATCGCTCGCGTTTATACCGAATTGGAACGCGAGGGGGTCCTCAATACGCGGCCCGGTTTGGGGGTGTTCGTTGCAGAGCTCAAAAACGACACGACCAAAAAATCGCGGCAGCAGCGGTTTCAGCAACTCTTGGATGAATTCCTCACCGAAGCGGTGCATCTCGGCCTCAGCGACGATGATGTGCTGGAATCGGTGGCGAAAGGAGTGAAGAAGTTCGCATGGCAGACGCAATAGTCACCGACCGGTTGACGAAATACTTCGGCGGCCGTCGCGTCGTCAACGGCCTGAATCTAAAAGTCCGCGAAGGGAGCGTCTATGCGCTGCTAGGTCGCAACGGGGCGGGTAAGTCGACGACGATCCGCATGCTGTTGGGGTTGCTCAAACCCGATTTTGGCACAGCGGAGTTACTGGGCGAAGAGGTCTCGCAAATCACGCCCGCGACCCGTGCGCAGATCGGCTGGGTGGGTGAGGGGCATCCGCTCTATCGCTGGATGACGGTTGACGGAGCGATTCGTTTCGTGCGGCCGTTTTATCAACAATGGAACGGCGACTTTGTCGATCAGGTGTTGGATCATTTCGACATCCCCAAGAAAAAACGGCTCTCGAAGCTCTCCAACGGCCAGCGAGCGCAGGTTTCATTAGCACTCGCCGTCGCTCCCGATCCCAAGCTGCTGATTCTCGATGATCCAACGATCGGCTTGGATGCGGTGGTGCGGCGCGATTTTTTGGAATCGATCATTCAGATCATTCAACAGCAGGGCCGTACGATCCTGTTCAGTTCGCACATCCTCAGCGACGTCGACCGCGTGGCGGATCATATCGGAATTTTGAGCGAGGGGGTGCTGCGGGTCGATTGTCCGACGGAACATTTTCGCGAATCCATCCGCAAAGTCGTTATGGAATTCGCCGAACCGCTCAAAGAGCCGCCCGCGTGTCCCGGTTTGTTGTCATCCAGTGCATCGGGCGAACGAGTGGAGTTGGTGATCGTGAATTATGGAGACGAACACCGCGCTTACCTCGATTCATTGTCGCCGCGGAGCATGGATGTGTTGGAGTTCAACCTGGAAGACGCCTTCGTGGAATACACCCGCGGCCGCCAAGGAACGATGCCTGTTTTTCGTCGGGAGACAATGAATGTTTAAGTCGATGATGCGGAAGGAATTGATGGAGACCCGGGCGGTGATTTTTCTAGCCGGTTTTCTGTTTGCGTTGACGTTATTGGCGGACGTAATCAATTACCATCTCCGCTGGGATCCGGGAATATTCTATCGTCAGCGGAATTGGTCGTCTGTGCTTCACAGTGATTTGAATGACTCTCTGTGGATGCTCCCATTCGGCTTCGCAATCTTGCTGGCTTTGGTGCAAACGTTGGCGGACTCGTTTCAAGGGACTTGGGGGTATCTGTTACATTTGCCGCCAGGTCGTCGCTGGATGATTTCATCGAAGTTATTGGTTGGGGGCGGCGCTTACTTGGGATGCACTGGGTTGTTTTTATCCGGATGTGTGCTGATTGGATTCATGCGACAAACGGAAGTCTATCCGTTTCGGTGGTCGATGATGAGCGTGTATGTGCAAATCACGCTGATCGGTATGTTGGTCTATTTGGCAACATTTCTCACCGGGCTGCGGCCGGCGCGGTGGTACGGTTCGCGGCTGTTACCGTTGGCGGGATGTAGTCTGCTGGTTTGGGGCCTCATTGGTGTGCCGCAGTGGTGGGTCTACGGATTCGCACCGCTGCTTGTGTTCTGCGGGCTACTGGTGGGAGTGATTCTGTATGTCGGCGACGTCCGCGATTACGCATGAGAGGTAGTCATGAAGCGCAAATACTCGTTGTTCCACAGTTTGGTGTTGACGTTATTGATGACGTTGCCGCTGATTATCGGCATTGCGGCATTGGTCGGCTTCACCGGAGAATCTTGGAAGGAGTACAAACGGTATCGCCGTAGCGTAGAGCCGCAGGGCTGGTCGGCCTATACACAATTAGTAGTCCTCCGCGACGGGAGCCCGGCCATTGAAGAACAGATCCGTTTTGAGAACCGCTACCAGAATAAACTGACGACGTTGGATGGTGTTGAACTCCCGCGCGACGAGGAGCGTTTGTATGGGATTAACCTCCAAAAGGATATGGATCAACGATCCAGAAGGCATCGAATTCAGAGTCGGTTGTTTGCTCCAACTGAAACGCTGAGGCCCGATCCGCCGCCCCATTTTTACGATCCCAACCGCCCCGGTCATGTGTGGCTGTTTCGCAAGTCTGATCGAAATGCAGGTAAATATTATCTGATTAATGCAGATCGCGATTTGCAGCAGATCGAGATTTATTTCGACCGCAACGGTACCCGCGACGATGAACCGGGCGCCGAGACCTGCTTTAGCAAGCCGTTGGGGGTGATCGAGTCGGAGGACGTGCTCCTGTTCCAATCGGGAGCGGAGATCGTGGCGATTGACCTTGAGAACGATTCGGTGAAGCAAGTCAGCGACGACACGGCCCTAAAGTGGGGATTTCGTAAGGGGTATCGTGAAGGCGATTACCGCCGCGAGATCATTTTGGTGTCCAATAATGAAATTAGGACGGTCGACTTTTCCGGCAACGAAGTGAACTCCTATGCGATCGAAGGTCGTCGTGACGGCGAGATATTCGTCACCGAAGACGATCGGTTGTTGGTCAAAATGTACTCGGAACCGGTAACAGAAACGACAGCTGATGGCCACGTCAGTACTTGGACGGAATCGTTGTACGAACTACAGAACGACGGGCAAAAACGTGAGCTGGCGCAATACATGCGTCAAACGCCTCGCTCTGCGCCGATTGCAGAGACAGCAGGCATGCGCGCTGTCGATTGGTTCATCGGACAAACGGGGTTAGGGATCATCTTTCCCGGGCCCGGTGTGTTGTTGGGTATCAAATCAGGATATGCCTACATTGTCTCGCAATACAAAAAGCCCGACGGCGGATTTGCTGAGAGTTGGCGGGAAATTCAAAAGTGGTCTCCCTGGGCGTTTCCCATGTCGGCATTTTTTGGCGCTATCGCCGCCTATTTTTGCTACAGTCGACAGCGGCGGTATCAGGCTCGGTGGACGAAGACTTGGACGGTATTTGTGTTTTTGTTTGGGCCGGCGGGGTATTTGGCGTGGCGGTGGCATCGGGAGTGGCCGCCGGCCGAGTTGGTGGGGGTGACGCGCGAGGAATTCGAGGGGCCGGCGGCGAATGGGTTGGAGGTGTTTGCGTAGCAGCGGGTGGGTTACATTACTTAGAAAACTAGAGGGTAGAAATCATGCATGCACTCTGCACATTGACTTTCATGGTGTTGTTGACGTTGGTGACGACCACCGCTCAGGCGGAGGGATTGATCCATCAGTTGCCCGAAGACGGCGCTTGGGTGCGATACGATGTTAGCGGCGAAGCCAAGGGACCCGATGGGGCTGTCAGGGCGACTCTCAAAGGGACGTTCACGATCAGTTCAGTCGGCGAAACAACGGTCGATAAAGAAAAATGCCGCTGGATCGAACTCGATACCCAAATCGAGTTTAAAACAACTGAGGGACGTGAAGGCAAACAGAGCGAGGTTTTGAAGCTCCTCATTCCGGAAAAATTCCTGACAAAAAATCAGAACCCGATTGACCATGTCTTGAAAGCGTACAAGAAGAATTCGCAGGGCACGATTCAGCAACTTGACCCCAAAGACTCGTCGGGGCGTAGCTTTCAAGGGATGGACGAATTTTTCCATTCTCAGTTGAAGCAACTCAAAAAACTAGAAGCCGAAGTTGTCGAGACCAAACTGGGAAAACTGAAGTGTGAAGGGTGGCAAGGCCGTGAAACCAAAAATGAGACCGTTTTCAAGACTCAAACGCGCCTCCACGAAAAAGCACCATTTGGGGTGGTCAGTTTTCGCTATGAAAAGGAAAGAATCCGCAACGGACAATCCAACGGAAAAAGAGACTCGGTGTTGAAATTAGTGGACTACGGAAAGAATGCAAAAAGCCAACTCTCTGACAGTCAATAATTCGAACGTGCGAATCCTCTCCGTTTCTCAGTGGAATGGTTCAAGAAGAAGCTGGAGATTGTTTCGGAGGATTTCCGCGATCTCATCGCGAACCAGCGGCGAATGGGTTGGAGGTATTTGCTTAGCGGCGGACGCGTTATTTTTTGGCGGCGTCCAGGAGCGTTTGTGCTTCATCGGCGGCTTTGGTTTCGGCGAAGCGTTTGACGATCAGCATCAGTTTGGCGGTCTTGATGCGGGGTTCGGTGGCGGCGCGGGCTTTTTTGAGGGCTTTGCTGGCCAGCGTTTCGCGATTGGCAGCACGTTCGGCGTCGTCTGCTGGGTTGGATTTGGGGGTACGGCGCTTGGTGGATGCCAGTCGCTGCTGAGGATCGGCGAACGGGTCGGAAAATCGTGGATCGTTTAAGAACGTATTGTCGGTTAGTGTGTTGAGGAAGGCGACCAGCGCGTTGATCTCGGTATTGCTGAGATTGAGTCGTTCCGGCGTCTCGTTGGGAGGGCCGCCGCCTCGTCGGCCACGTCGACCCCCGCGGCCCCGACCGCGTCGTCCGGAGAGTGAACGGTCCAATTGGGGATGATTTTGCACGCCGGAATTGTAATGCACGATCACCTCGTGCAAGTTTTTGAAGCGGCCGTCGTGCATATAGGGTGCGCGGACGGCGATGTTCCGTAGCGACGGCGCTTTGAACCGTCCGCCGCCGGCGCCGTCGTCTTTGTCGGTGTTCCGATCCAATCCATTGTTGGTGGCGTTGCGGCTGATATGGCTGGTTGTGCCGTGGCAACGGTCACAGCGTGCCGAGCGGCCCACACCGAATCCTCCGGAAAAAAGCTGCAGCCCCAACAGTTCTTGCTGGTTGAATGTTTTTTGAAACGTCGGATACACACCGCCACCGCCGGCGAAGGCTTGGTCATATTTCGATTGGAAAGAAACCAACGAACGGACGAATTGAGCCAGTGCGCGGGAAATGCGGTTACGGTTGATTTCCGGTGTGCCGAAGGCAGCTTCGAACAGGGGGGGATAGAAATCGACGCTGCGGAGCTTGATTTCGAGGTCGTCTAGATTCATGCCCATTTCGATTTCATCTTGGATGGGCATCAGCACCTGGTCTTCGAGCGTGGCCGCCCGTTCGTCCCAGAAGAAACGGCCGGGGGCGTAGAAGCGGGCATTGGTCAGACCCATCGAGCGGCGTTTGGTCCGTTTACCATGCAGGCCTTTGCTCAGTTTTTCCGGATCGGAAAACCCGTGTTTTTGTTGGTGGCAGGAGGAGCAGGAGGTGGTGTCGTTGGCCGAGAGTCGTTTGTCGTAGAAAAGTACGCGGCCGAGTGCTGCTCCGGCATTGGTGATCGGGTTATCGGCCGGCGTATTGTCGGTGCCGATGGCATTGCCGTAACGGCGATCGGGGATGAGGAAGTGCGGCGGCAAAGTCACGTTGGCATATTCGTACGGTTTGGCTGGTAGGTGTGGAACCGGGAGCGCGGTCGCTGAGTCATCCGCCGCCTGGGCGGCGATGGCGACCGTGAAAGCTGCCAAAATCAATACCGTGATTCTTGCCATCGCGACGTCGTGCTCCGAGGTGTTGTACGGAATGTCTCTAAGGGGTTAAACGGGTTTTTTGAGGGGGAATTCGCGCTCTTTTCCGGGCATTTATGCAATTGGCGGAATGTTCGCCGATGTCTATAGGGCGGGGTTCACACCTTGCCATCAAGAAAGTAAAGGTGTTTACCGTCAACAATCTTATCCACACTGGATTCGATCCAGTCAGTGAAGGTCCCTTCTTCAACGAATTGTGGGGGAAGAAACGCACCGCCACCGTATGCAAAAATGCGACCGACAAATGGGCCGTTAATAATGAGAGAATAGACCCAGCCGCAGCCGAGTTCGGCGATGCAGATAGTACCGACCAGTGGGGCCCATTCATTGTTGTCCCATCGTTCTTCGTAACGATCGACATTTTGTACGTCGATCCATTTCTCACCATGTTGCACGGCATCTGGGGTGATGATGCAGGGTTGAGTCAAACAGATCTCCGGTTGCGGCCGTTTAATGTCGTAACGATAGTGCCAATCAGCCAGCGGGCTGAGTCGACATGGGCTAAATCCGCCGTTTGCAATCGTTGTAATAAATTCGACATAATCCGCCGGCAACGAAATCCCCGCTTGAGCTTCGAACTCACGAACTTCTTCTATCGAGAGCGGGGGCCGGATATTAATGCCAGAGTCTTGGACTTTGGCTTTCAAGTATTCGAGCGACATGCATTTCTCCCGCTGAGGAAGAACGGTTTTGTTCTCCACCCAGTGAAATATCGACCTGTATGCTATCGGCGATCTCAAACAGTTCTTGTTATTCGGCGTGTACTTTGCATCAAAGTACGGTCAAGAGATAATTGCGGATCATTTGCCGTTCGCCGGGGCTGAGCCGGCCGCGAAAGCGGAGTTTTAGGCGCTGTTGATCGTCGCGCCAGCCGGAGATGGTTACGGTTTTCGTAGAGAGATGGATGTCGCGGAAATAATTGACAATCTCGTGCTGTTGGTGTTCGGCGATCCGTCCTGTGATCTGTGTTCCTCCGCCGCCGGTACGGATTTGAAACTCATAGCGGGGCCGCACCGCCAGCCAGATCACGTACAAAACGACCGGGACGATTAGAAATTTCAGCCACATGACCCCAAACGCTCGACAAGGGGAGAAGGAACTCTCAGTGATGATTTCATAATACGGTATTTTTACGGCGAATGTGAAGCGAAGGGTTTGGAGTCTTGCCAACGTTGTGATCGTTGTCGCTGACCGCCATACTTGAGAAATAAACATTCCTTCCCACGGCGACAACTATGCAAATCATTCCTGTGCTCGACATTTTAGATGGCAACGTGGTTCGCGGTGTGGCGGGGCGGCGTCAAGAGTATCAACCGGTGGAGAGCGTGTTGGCTGCCGGCGCCAAGCCGCTGGATATCGCCCGCGGGTACCGCGACGTGTTGGGGTTAAAGCGACTGTATCTGGCCGACCTGGACGCCATCATGCACGGGCGTCCCAATCGCAAACTCTGGCAAAAATTGGTGGATGACGGATTTGAGATCCTGGTGGATGCGGGGGTGAAAACGGTCGCCGATGCGCAACAGGTGTACGCCAGCGGAGCGACGGCTGCGATCGTGGCGTTGGAGACGTCGCCCTCGCGCGAATTGCTGGCTGAACTTTGCACGCAATACGGTCCACCACGGGTGATTTTTAGCCTGGACCTCAAACAGGGGCGTCCGCTGGGAACGTTGGATCAATGGCAAAACCCAGCGCCATTTGACTTAGCTGTCGAAGCAGTCAGTTTGGGGGTCGAGCAAATGATCGTGCTCGATTTGGCGTGGGTCGGAACAGGGGAGGGGTTGGCGACTGAGGAGCTATGCCGACGGTTGTTGGAGCGGTTCACGCAACTGCAAGTGCTCACCGGCGGCGGGATCCGCGGCCCGGGTGATTTACCGGTGATCCAGGCGACCGGGATTCATGGGCTATTGTTGGCCTCGGCGCTGCATAGCGGCCGCATTGATCGCGCCGCTCTCGATGCTTGGCGCGCGTAGCCCCTGTTTTCTGTGACGCTTTTCTGCAGATCGCTCGACATGCACAGCATGAACTACAGGGGTGGGGTTGTCGTTTTTTTGCAGAACGCTCACTCGGGTTCGTCGAATACGATCGGGTGGTTGGATTGCAGGTCGCCGACGCGCATTGTGATCTTGCCGTCCAAGAGGTCGGTCAGCAGGTCGCCGCAGACTTCGGCGCGCCAGCCTTGGGCGATGCGGGGGACGGTGCCGTTTTCCTTGTCGTAAACATGCCAGCGGACCAATTGTTTGAGATCCGAGGTCGTACCGACGAGTTGCATGGAGACGTCTTGTTCCGCGCAGCGATTCGCCAAAGCGATGGACAACAGTTTGCCCAAGATCTGTTCGTCCCGTTCCTTTTCTTTGCGGATTTGTTTGGGCCATTCAACTTTGGGGAGATTGCGTCCGCGGGCGATGGCTTCGAGGATAGACGGTGCCATGTCCCGGTAAAACGGACCGCGATTCATGTCCCGCGTTGCCAGCAGGTCATTGACCGTTTGCGGTTGCCGTTTGGCGACGTCAATCAATAGGTCGTCGCGGAGGATTTTCCGAGCAGGTCGGTCCCGTTTCTCAGCCTCGTTACTGCGCCATTCGTACAATTCACGGGCGACGGCCAAATCGCGGGAACGGAGCGAATTGACGCCCGATAACCGCCGCCAATTTTCGCGGGTCCGCTCGGCGTCGATTTCATCGATCATGCGTTCGAACTCGGCGACCGCCCAACTGCTGCGGCCCCGTTTTTCGAGCGTGGCTTGTTGTGTTCGCCAGACATCCAGCAAGTGTCGCACGTCCTCGATGGCGTAGTGCACTTGTTTATCGGACAGCGGACGGCGACGCCAATCGGTGCGTGTCTCCTTGCCATAGACTTCGACACCTAAAACGCGGCTGAGTAGAGCGGTATGCCCCAGCGGAAAGCTCAGTCCGATCAACCCCTGCGCGATTTGAACATCGATCAGTTTTTGGGGTCGCTTGCCGGCAAGATTGACGCAGAAACGGACCTCTTCGCGACCGCCGTGAACGACGATGGTCGTTTTTTCATCGGTCATCAAATCCCACCAGGGGGTGAGATCCTCAAGTTCGAACGGATCAACCGCGACCTGACGATCCGCCGTGGCGAATTGCAGCAAACAGAGTTGTGGCCGGAACGTATATTCCGAGACGAATTCTGTATCAAACGCCACGAGACCCGATTGACGAATATGGTCGCAGAGTTCAGCAAAATCCTCTTGCTTGACGATTAACTCATCTGACATCTCTGTATTATCCTGACGGGGCACCAGACCAACGATACTGTCCCGAAATAGTGACAACCTAGCCGCAGCCGTGCAAGAGTAGACGTTTTTTCCAGTGATTTGTGTGGTGGCGTGAGGTTTTCTCGCAAATTACAATTCGGGTTTACAGTCTGCTGTAACAGCCTGGTCGAATGTTATTATTACTGCAGAATCGCAGGACCTGAACAACACTGTTACCTCACAGTCCTGATACGCACGAAGATTCGCGCATTTCCACAACTTCTTACAGTCTGCAGTCTCGTGAAAACTACAACCGCTTTACGACAGCTCATACAACGCCCGGGGATCGTGCGTAGCCTGGGAGCGCACGATGTCTTCTCGGCGCTGGTGATGGAACAGGCGGGGATCGACATGCTCTTTGCCGGCGGGTTTGGCGTGGCTGCGTCGGCCTTGGGGATGCCCGATGTCGGTTTGATGACGCTGACTGAAATGGCCGAAGTCGTGCGGCGGATGGCCGATCGGTTGTCGATACCGGTCGTCGCCGACGGTGATACCGGGCATGGCGATCTGCACAATGTCGCTCGTACAGTACGGGAAATGGAATCAGCTGGGGCAGCTGGGATACTGCTGGAAGACCAAGTGCATCCCAAGCGGTGCGGGCACTTGGCGGGCAAAGAGGTGATTCCGGCAGCGGAGATGCGGTTGAAATTGCGCGCCGCCTTGGATGCGCGCCGCGACCCGGAATTTGTGATCTTTGCCCGGACCGATGCGCTGGCGGTCGAGGGGTTTGATTCAGCGATTGAACGTGCCGGCGGTTTTGCCGACGAAGGGGCCGATGTCTGTTTTGTGGAGGGTCCCACCAGTGGGGAGCAGCTCGCGCAAATTCCCCGAAAGCTCGATGTGCCGCTGTTGGCGAACATGCTGACCGGTGGTGTGACACCGGTGGTGCCGTTCGTGGAGTTGGAACAAATGGGCTACAAAATAGCCGTTTGTCCCATTGCCGGATTGCTGGCGACTGGGGCTGTGATTCGCCGGTTGACGGAATCGGTGCTTGAAAGTGGACAGGTTGACCCAACCACCGACGCGCTGATGACATTTGAGGAAGTGAAGTCCGTGTTAGGCCTGCAGGAAACCCTGAACCTCCGTCGACGACTGGAAAGTTGACGGCTAGGCTGCTATTTAGGGGGGCTCCCCATTTTTTGTCTTTGCCTCGGGAGGGGAGCACCGGGGCTATCCCTACCAGGCATGTGTGTAACGGTACGATGACAACACGATCTGAAAAAGTGGAAGAACTGCGGTGGACAAAGTTCCCCGTGTTGGATGACGGTTTCGTCTGCCTGGTCGATGTGATGGGGGACGACAGCAGTGTCGTGCAGGCGGCCCGCGTCAGTTATGGCGAAGGCACGAAAAAGGTCTCTGACGATCGAACACTCATCCGGTACTTATTACGACATCGTCATACCACGCCGTTCGAAATGGCCGAGATCAAATTGTTGGTGCGGGTGCCGATGGATTGTTGGCGTCAATGGATCCGGCATCGGACGGCCAATGTCAACGAATACAGTACGCGGTATTCCGTCGCTATTGATGCCGCTCAGACGACCACACCGACTCAATGGCGGCAGCAGGCCAATCTCAATCGGCAGGGAAGCGCCGGAGCGTTGCCGGTCGAAATTGGTGAAAAGCTGACGGCAGCGGAGGCGAAGTTCCAGGCAGCTGCCCGCCAACTCTACGATGAGCGCTTGGAAGCGGGGGTCGCGCGGGAGCAGGCTCGTAAAGACCTGCCGTTGGCGACATATACCGAGGCTTATTGGAAGGTCGATTTGCACAATTTGTTGCACTTTTTGGCGTTGCGGATGGACTCTCACGCTCAGGAGGAGATCCGCGACTATTCCACGACGATCGGGGAAAATATCATCAAGCCTTTGTTTCCGGTCGTTTGGGAGGCGTTTGAGGACTATCGGCTGGGTGGGAAATTTCTCACTCGCTTGGATGCTGGGGTCATTCAAAGGTTGATGCAATTGCAAAAGCAGGGTGGATTGACCGAAGAGGATTTTCTCTCCGTTCAGGACGAGACGTGGCAAGATTTGAAGCGATGCCGCGAACGCGATGAATGCCGCTCGAAATTGCAGGACTTGGGGATTCTGCCCGCGGCGAACGACAATCCTTAGCGATTGCCATTTGCCTTGAGCCGGAATTCGAACCAGCCTGAGATTTGACCATCAAAAACAACTGGAGCCCACAGATATGCCGAAGATTTTAATGCCGATCGGTGATGCGACTGAAGTTCTTGACACGATGTATCCCTACTTTCGTTTGCCGGAAGATGGTTACGAAGTCGTCGTTGCCGGTCCCGAGGCACGCTTGTACCACATGGTCACGCACGAAATCCCTCCCAATTCGGATGTCCCGTGGGATATTACGCAGGAACGTCCCGGCTATCACATCCAGGCGGAGATCGCCTTTCGGGATGTTGATCCGACAGAATATGTCGGCCTGTTTATCTCTGGCGGCCGTGCGCCGGAATATCTGCGGTACGACCAAGACCTACTCAAGGCGACACGGCATTTCTTCGAAGCGGGCAAACCGGTCGCCTCGGTTTGCCACGGTATCGAAATCTTGACAGCTGCCGATTGCATTCAGGGCAAGACCGTGACAACAGTGGCCAAATGCGCTCTCGATGCAGAGCAGGGTGGGGCGACCTATGTGGATGAAGCGGTCGTGACCGACGGGAATCTGGTAACAGCGGGCATCTGGATGAACAACACACAGTTGCTCAAGAAATTCATCGAAATGCTAAACGCAGCCACGAAATAACAGCCGGGCATGTTGACATGCTTTGGCGAATGGCGGTCAACGTAACCGCTACCATGAGCAATTCTTTCCAAGCGCGATCCGTAGACCGGGTCGCGTTTTTTTATGGGTGCTGCGGGGAAGGTCCCATTGTAATTGCCGGAAGATGAACAGGTTACGTCAACCGGCTGTATTTATGTGGATTGACGTGTTGCTCGAAGTCGTTTTTGGGTTGAGCAATGACTGCTCGATTGCTTGACGCTGTGCAAATCTCTTCGTAGACTATCATCTCGTTTATCGATATTCTCGATGGCGCCATATCACTCACCCTTATACTTCGTGTCGCATGCACCTCCGTTCTGTCGAAATATTCTGTGAAGTTGTTCATCAACGGAGCTTTTCCAAAGCTGCGGAAGTGTTCAATGTTTCGCAGTCTTCGGTGAGCCAGGCGGTGCAGTCGCTGGAAGATCGTTTGGGGGCGTTGTTGCTGGACCGCTCGAAGCGTCCCTTCGAGTTGACGCCGGCGGGCACTGTCTATTTTGCCGGCTGTCGGAAGCTGTTGGAATCGTTCCACGCGATGGAAGATCAGGTGCACCGACTGCAGGATAAAGTGGTGGGGCCGGTCCGCGTAGCGGCGATTTATTCGGTCGGTCTGGTGCAAATGGATTGCTATGTGCGGCATTTCGAGGAGTTGTATCCCGAAGCGGCCTTGCGGATCGATTTCGGCCATCCGGATGAAATCTACGAGGCGGTGCTGAACGACGAAGCTGATTTAGGGCTGGTTTCCTTTCCTCAGACGAACACCGAATTGGTGAGCGTTCCCTGGCAGGAGCAAGAGCTGGCCCTGGTGACCGCACCGGATCACCGTTTGGCAACGCATGACAAAATGCAGATCGCTGAACTGAATGGTGAAGCTTATATTGCCTTTACGCCCGAACTCACGATTCGCAAGATGATCGATCGGTGGCTGAAGGAACATAAAATTTCAGTGAATGTCGCCCACGCGTTCGACAACATGGAGAACATCAAACGGGACATCGAAATTGGTACGGGTGTCAGCATTCTGCCGATTCCGTCTGTCCAGCGTGAGGTCGACATCGGTTCGTTGGCCGCCGTACGTTTGAGCAATGTGGAGTGGACGCGGCCGTTGGGAATCGTTCATAAGCGGCACAAAGTATTCAGCAACGCGGTGGCGAAATTCATCGAATTGCTGCATGAGGATCCTGGGTCATTCGCAGTGGGCGAATCGGGTGATCAAAAACCGGTGGCAGAGATCAGCATTCCATCCTGATTCGCCGGATCTCTTGATAGCGAATCAGCTGCGATTTTCGTGATCATCTCCAGAATATCGACGCTTCCGATTCTCCGGGAGCGATAAAAATAAAACGACGACACCTCCGTTTCGGCAGCGGCCCGCATCGTGCGGACGAAGCGTTCCGAATCGTCGTCGCTGAGTCTACGGAACAATCGACAACATACTTTCGGACAGAACTGACATGGAACAGAATTCAAATCAACACGACGCTGCCCCGTTTGTACTTGGCCAGCCCGTTAAGCAGGGGTTGTACGACCCGGCCAACGAAAAGGACAATTGCGGTGTCGGATTTGTTGCCGATATTAAAGGCCGTCAATCGCACCAAATGATCTTGGATGCCGACCGCATTTTGCGGCACATGAATCATCGTGGTGCGTGTGGTTGCGAACCCAATACCGGAGACGGTGCGGGGATGATGACCGCCTTGCCGCACGAATTCTTTGCCAAGGTTGCGAAAGCAGATTTGGGTTGCGAATTGCCGGAGCCGGGCAAGTATGGCGCGGGAATCATCTATCTGCCGCAGGACGATGAAGAACGTCAGCAGTGCAAAAAACAGATGGAGGATTTGGTCCAATCGCAAGGCCAAACAACGCTGGGCTGGCGGACGGTCCCGCAAGAACCGTTGCAGGCCGATATTGGTCCCTCGGCGCGTGCGACCGAACCGGTGATGGAACAGTTGTTCATTGCTGCAGCCGAAGGTCTCGACTCCGAAGCGTTTGAACGGCAACTGTACATCATCCGAAAACAGGCCAGCCGCGTTTTGCGGACCAGCGAAATGAAGCAGGCCTTGATGTTCTATGTCTGCTCCTTGTCGACAAAAGTGATCATCTACAAGGGACAATTGACGCCCGATCAATTGTTGCCGTACTTCCCGGATTTGCAGGACGAGGATTTCACCAGTCATTTGGCGATGGTGCACTCGCGGTTTTCGACCAATACGTTCCCCAGTTGGGACCGTGCGCAACCGCTGCGCTTCATGAGCCACAACGGTGAGATCAACACGTTGCGGGGCAATGCCAACTGGCTGTTCGCTCGCCAAGGTGTGATGGAAAGCGAACTGTTTGGGGACGACTTGAAAAAGCTGTGTCCGATCATTGAGCCGCATTGTTCCGATTCGGGAACATTTGACAATGCGCTGGAATTGTTGCTGCACGCCGGCCGCAGTCTGCCCGAAGCCGTGATGATGATGGTTCCCGAAGCTTGGCAGAATCACGAGTCGATGTCCGAAGCCAAGCGGGCGTTTTATGAATTCTATTCGTCGAAGCAGGAACCATGGGACGGTCCCGCCTCGATCGCGTTTACGGACGGGCACTACATCGGCGCGGTCTTGGACCGCAACGGTCTGCGTCCCAGTCGGTACTATGTCACGCACGACGACAAGGTCGTGATGGCCAGTGAAGTCGGCGTGTTGGATGTCGATTCGGCCAACGTGAAAATCAAAGGCCGCCTGCAGCCGGGCAAGATGTTCTTGGTCGACTTCGAGCAGGGACGGATCATTGACGATGAAGAGGTGAAGCGCGAGATTGCCACCAAACGTCCCTATGGACAATGGTTGCAAGACCAGCGGATTCAACTGACCGACCTGGCCGCTGCAGAGACTCCCGAACCTTCCACCGGCAAAGACTTGTTGGCCAAGATGCAAGCGTTCGGTTATACGACCGAGACGATTCAATACATGTTGTTGCCGATGCTCCGCGTCAAGAAGGACCCGATCGGCTCGATGGGGAACGATGCGGCGCTGGCCTGCCTGAGCGATAAGCCGCGGTTGGTCTATGACTATTTCAAGCAGCTTTTCGCGCAGGTGACGAATCCGCCGATTGATTCGATCCGCGAAGAGATCGTGATGTCCTTGGAATGTTTTATCGGATCCGAGGGCAATCTGTTGGCGACTGAGGAAAAGGATTGCCATCGCCTCTCGATTCAACATCCGATTTTGACCGACGATGAGATGGCTGCGATCAAGGCCATGGACCATCGCGGCTGGACGTCAAAGACGATCGATATTACGTTTGCCCGGTCCGAGGGACCCGCCGGGTTGCGGTCGACGTTAGATCGTATTTGCGAAGAAGCCAGCCAAGCGATCACCGATGGCCATAGCTTGGTCGTGCTTTCCGATCGCGCTGCCGGTCCGGACCGCGTTCCGGTCTCCGCGCTCTTGGCCTGTGGTGCGGTGCATCATCACCTCGTTCGCAACGAGCAACGCACGCGATTGGGGATCGTAATCGAGTCGGCCGAAGCGCGGGAAGTGCATCATCACTGCCTGCTGATTGGTTACGGTGCCGATGCAATCAACCCGTATTGCGCCTTCGAAGCCTTGTGGCAATGCCGCGCCGACGGTGCGTTGGGCGAAGAATGGTGTGACGAGAAGGTTGTCTCCGCCTATCGCTTGGCTGTGAAAAACGGCATGCTGAAGGTGATGGCTAAAATGGGCATCTCCACGCTGCAAAGTTACAAGGGCGCACAAATCTTCGAAGCGGTCGGCTTGAACGAAGAAGTCATCAACCGCAGTTTTGTCGGAACCGCCAGCCGCATCAAAGGGGTTGGTTTGGAAATTCTGGCCGAAGAAGCGATTCGCCGGCACAATTTGGGGTATCCGCTTCGCCATGACGAATCGCAGTTGCCGATCTTGTCCAACGAAGGTCAATTCCAATGGCGGGCTGAGGGAGAAAAGCATGCCTGGAATCCCCAGTCGATTTCCCGCTTGCAAGCGGCCGCCCGAACCGGCGACCGTACGGCCTACGATCAATTCAAGGAGATGATCAACGAACAGAATCGCCGCGATTGCTATCTGCGAGGACTGCTCAAAATCAAACCGGGCAAATCGATTCCGCTTGATGAAGTGGAACCGGCTGCGAAAATCGTCAAGCGGTTCTGCACCGGAGCGATGAGCTACGGCTCGATTTCGGCCGAGTCGCACGAAGCGTTGGCGATTGCCATGAATCGCATGGGCGGAAAAAGCAATACCGGCGAAGGGGGGGAGGATTATGAACGTTTCAATCCAATGCCCAACGGCGACTCCAAACGATCCGCGATCAAGCAGATTGCCTCGGGCCGATTTGGCGTGACCAGTTGGTACCTGACCAACGCCGACGAACTGCAGATCAAAATCGCGCAAGGTGCCAAGCCGGGCGAAGGTGGAGAACTGCCGGGACATAAGGTCAACAAGATCATTGCTGACACGCGGCATTCAACTCCCGGCGTGGGACTCATCAGCCCGCCGCCGCACCATGATATTTACTCGATCGAAGATCTCGCGCAGTTGATCTTTGACTTGAAGAACTCGAACCCCTCTGCACGGGTGAGCGTGAAGTTGGTGTCCGAGGTCGGGGTGGGCACGATTGCCGCCGGTGTGGCCAAGGGGCACGCCGATCACATCCTGATTTCCGGCCACGACGGCGGAACGGGGGCCTCGCCGTTGACGAGCATCAAGCACGCCGGACTGCCCTGGGAATTGGGTATCGCCGAGACGCATCAAACGTTGGTGCTCAACGACCTGCGCAGCCGCGTGGTGTTGCAGACTGACGGACAACTCAAGACCGGTCGCGACGTGGCGATTGCCTGTCTGTTGGGAGCAGAGGAATTCGGATTTGCGACCGCTCCGTTGATCACCTTGGGGTGCATCATGATGCGGAAGTGTCACTTGAATACCTGCCCGGTCGGCATCGCGACGCAAGATGAAGAGCTCCGCAAGAAGTTTGCCGGCAAGCCGGAACATGTTGTGAACTATCTGTTCATGGTGGCCGAAGAATGTCGCGAGATCATGGCGGAATTGGGCTTCCGCACGATCAACGAAATGGTCGGTCGGGCCGATTGTCTGGAGACCGACGCCGCGATCAAGCATTGGAAGGCGGACGGTATCGACTTGTCGCCGATTCTTGCACCGGCGAAAAAACCGCATCCGGATGTTGAGGTGTATTGCACGATCAAACAGGATCATGGTTTGGACAAAGTCTTGGACCAACAATTGATCAAAGATTGCCAGCCGGCGATTCAAGACGGCACAAAGGTCGCCTTGGAGATTGACGTGCAAAACATCGACCGCGCTTTGGGGACGATGCTCAGTCACGAGATTTCTAAAAAATGGGGACCGAAAGGACTGCCTGAGGATACGATCCATATTCGGGCGCGCGGTTCGGCCGGTCAAAGCGTCGGTGCCTGGATGGCGCACGGTGTGACGATCGAGCTGTCGGGCGACGCCAACGACTTTGTGGGTAAGGGACTCTCAGGCGGACGGATTGTGATTGCTCCGCCGGAGGATTCGACATTTGTCGCTGAGGATAACTTCATCATCGGCAACGTGGCGCTCTACGGAGCGGTGCATGGCGAAGCTTTTTTCCGGGGCATGGCGGCGGAACGATTCTGTATTCGTAACTCCGGAGCCCGCGCCGTTGTGGAAGGGGTGGGAGACCACGGTTGTGAATATATGACCGGTGGGCGTGTGGTCGTTCTCGGTCCCACAGGTCGCAACTTTGCAGCAGGAATGTCGGGCGGGGTGGCGTATATTTACGACCCGCGCGACGAGTTTTTGCAAAACTGCAATCTAGAAATGGTGGAACTGGAACGACTCGAAGAGGAAGCGGATATCTCCGAACTGCGAGAGCTGATCCAGAAACACCAGAATTACACGGGATCGCCGGTGGCGGCACGAATCCTTGAAGACTGGGAGGCGTCTGTTTCCCAATTCCGCAAGGTGATGCCGGTGGACTACAAACGGGCTTTGGAACTCGCCCGTGAGGAAGACCAGCAGCAAGCTGAGGCGGTCACGGCTGCAGGGCAGAATTAGGCCGTAGGCTATAGGCTTTAGACCTTAGGAAGAGCGTTTCCGCGCAGCACCTAAAGTCTACGGACTGAAGCCTAAAGTCTCTCCCTCCCCCGCACATTTCAAGTACGAACTATTGACACGGGAACGCCGCACACGCGCACCCGGTATTTCATGCAGAGTAAGGTAACGTTATGGGTAAGCCGACCGGTTTTATGGAGTATGAACGGCAAGTCGCCACGGATCGCGCGCCGGAATTACGGATTTTGGATTGGAATGAGTTCCACGAGCACATGCCTGTCGATGCCCTGCAGGAGCAAGGGGCGCGTTGTATGGATTGCGGTGTGCCGTTTTGCCATACCGGCGAAATGATCGGCGGCATGGCGGCAGGATGTCCGATCCACAATCTGATCCCCGAGTGGAATGATTTGGTTTATCGCGGCCATTGGCACGAAGCGTTGGATCGTTTGCACAAAACGAACAACTTCCCTGAGTTCACCGGCCGGGTCTGCCCCGCGCCGTGCGAAGGTTCGTGCGTGTTGGGCATCATCGAACCGGCGGTGACCATCAAGTCTATCGAGTGCGCGATTGTCGATCGTGGATTTGAGGAAGGCTGGATTGTCCCGCAGCCGCCACAGGAGCGGACCGGTAAAACGGTTGCTGTCGTTGGGTCAGGCCCCGCCGGGTTGTCCGCAGCGGCGCAGCTCAACAAAGCGGGCCATACGGTGACGGTCTATGAGCGGGACGACCGCATCGGCGGCCTGTTGATGTATGGCATTCCCAACATGAAACTCGACAAGGAAATCGTCCAGCGACGTGTCGATTTGCTCAAAGCCGAAGGGGTGCAGTTCGTTGTCAATTGTGCGATCGGCAAAGATCTGCCGGCCGACAAACTCAAGAATGATTTCGATGCAGTTGTTCTGTGTACCGGAGCGACCCGTCCACGGGATTTGCCAATCCCCGGCCGCGAGCTCGAAGGAATTCATCTCGCCATGGATTTTCTGCGGCCTAATACGCGGAGCCTGCTGGACTCAAAACACGAGGATGGCAAGTACATCTCGGCCAAGGACAAGAATGTGATTGTGATCGGCGGTGGTGATACGGGCACGGACTGTATCGGGACGTCGCTACGACACGGTTGCAAGACCTTAACCAATTTTGAAATCGTCCCCGAGCCGCCGGCCGAACGTGCAGCGAATAATCCCTGGCCGCAATGGCCGAAGATTTTCCGCGTCGATTACGGCCACGAAGAAGCTGCGGATCGCTATGGTGCCGACCCCCGCGTTTTTGAAATCGAAACCGTGGAGTTCATTGGTGACGAGAACGGGCATGTCAAAGCCTTGAAAACGACCGAAGTCGACTGGTCCAAGCCGGTGCCCAATGGCCCTCCATTTAGCCGGGTGGAAGGTTCAGAACGGATCTTCGAGGCGGACCTGGTGTTGTTGGCTTTGGGCTTCTTGGGGCCGGAATCACCGGTTGCCGAGCAACTGGGCGTGACCTGCGACGGTCGTTCAAACTATCAAGCCGAGCACGGGACCTTCACCACGAATGTGGACGGGGTTTTCGCTGCCGGCGATTGTCGTCGCGGTCAAAGCCTCGTGGTCTGGGCGATCAACGAAGGCCGCGCTGTGGCCCGCGAATGTGATCGCTACTTAATGGGATCGTCGAATCTGCCTTGAGTCACGAATAGCCGCCGCAGCCGCCCATTGGGAGGCTGTGCGGGTGAGATCGTCGATGCGTCTGAGCGCGCGTTTTCCGGTTAAGACGTCGCCATCGAATGATTCGGGGGTGGCGACCACGAAGTACGGCACGATCAGGCAGTGGAATTCCAACATCAGACTATTGGCCAGCCCGGTCAGCGCCATGTAATTCCGCCGACCGGCCGCTGTTCCCAGAATTCCGACCACTTTGTGCCGCCAGGCTTTTGTGGTCAACTCAATCAGATGTTTGGTGGTGGACCCCACGTCGAAGTGATAAATCGGCGTAGCCAACAATACGCTGTCCGCTGCGGCAATTTTGGCTGACAGCTCTTGGATTTCAGGGTCGTCCGCGTCATCCCGTTCCAAGGCGGATGCGTAATCTTGAAGATCAACCAGATCGGCCGGTTCGTTCCATTCGCACAAAACGTCAAACGTCTGCCGTGCTAAGATGCGTGTCCGGCTGTGCGGTTTCAGGTTGCAGCTAATGACCAAATGCATCGGGTTTCTCGTAAAGGCAGTAGATGATTGTCATGTGGAAGGACGTTCAGACCGACCGTTAGGACGCAAGGTTGGGGGTGTTCACACGCCGTTATTTTCCATCGCAATAGTTTTCCACGAAGAATTCAAGCGACAATCCACCAAATCTCGGATGGGACGCTTGAGTTCAAAAGGAAATCTGCCATGCTGGGAAGCTTGGAACCCTCTCCTGCAGATGTTCGGGAGTGGTGGGCCAGCAAGAGAGGCGTCTGGTTCGGCGAGCATTTCGTTAGCGGCGCGAACCTTTATCTCGTGTTGGTCTCATGAAATCGAGGGGCCTGCGGCTGGGCGCGCGGTAGCAAATTTGTCATCACATAGAGCTGGTTCTACCGGCTATTGCCTCTAGCAGAATACGACGTTGAATTCGTCCGGCACAGCCGGACCTACGACTTTCGGTCAAAAATCACAGACAATTGCGTAATTGCAGACATTGAATTTCAGGAATTTGACATGACAGACACGACAACCTCCGCCAATTTAAACAAATACAGCTCGCGCATCACGCAACCCAAGTCGCAAGGCGCCTCGCAAGCGATGCTGTATGGCACGGGCATGACCGAAGACGACATGAATAAGCCGCAGGTTGGAATTTCCAGCATGTGGTATGAGGGCAACACCTGCAATATGCACCTGTTGGACCTCGCCGCTAAGGTCAAGGAGGGGGTCACAGCTGCCGGCTTGGTGGGAATGCGGTTCAATACGATCGGCGTCAGCGACGGCATCTCGATGGGAACCTCGGGGATGAGTTACTCGCTGCAGTCGCGGGACTTGATTGCCGATTCCATCGAAACGGTCACCGAAGCCCAATGGTACGATGCCAACATTTCGCTGCCCGGTTGCGACAAAAACATGCCCGGTTGCTTGATGGCGATGGGCCGCCTGAACCGGCCGTCGTTGATGGTGTACGGCGGTACGATCAAGCCGGGAAAAGCCGGCGGTTGCAAATTAGATATTGTCTCGGCGTTTCAAAGTTACGGCGAATATCTGGGCGGCTCGATTGACGAGGAACAGCGTCGCGAAATTGTACGCAACTCCTGTCCCGGTGCCGGCGCCTGCGGCGGCATGTATACGGCAAATACGATGGCGTCGGCCATTGAAGCGATGGGGATGTCCTTGCCGTACAGCTCGTCGACTCCGGCCGTTGACCCGAAAAAACTTGAGGAATGCTTCGAAGCCGGCGAGGCGATTCGGCTGTGTTTGGAGCGGGATATCAAACCCCGCGATATCATGACCCGCGAAGCCTTTGAAAACGCGATGGTCGTGATTATGACGTTGGGGGGCTCAACGAATGCGGTGCTGCACTTAATTGCCATCGCCCGATCGGTCGATGTGCCTTTGACCATCGACGATTTCCAAGCCGTCAGCGATCGCGTCCCCTATCTGGCCGATTTGAAACCCAGCGGGAAGTATGTCGAAGAGGACCTGCACGATATTGGCGGGACGCCGGCGGTGATGAAGTATCTGTTGGCCGAAGGATTGATCCAGGGCGATTTGCTAACCGTCACCGGGAAAACGATTGCCGAAAACCTGGAGGACTTGCCCGGATTCAATGACGGACAAGATTTGTACCGCCCGTTGAGCAATCCGATTCAAGCGACGGGTCACTTGCAGATCCTCAAAGGGAATTTGGCCCCCGAAGGTGCGGTCGCCAAGATCACCGGCAAAGAGGGGCAACGTTTCCAAGGACCGGCCAAGGTGTACGATTCCGAAGAAGACATGCTGACGGCGCTGGAGCAAAAGGGTATCGAAAAAGGAGACGTCGTCGTCATCCGTTACGAAGGCCCGCAAGGGGGACCCGGCATGCCGGAGATGCTCACACCGACATCGGCAATCGTCGGAGCCGGTCTGGGACAGCACGTGGCCTTGATGACTGACGGCCGTTTTTCAGGTGGGTCGCACGGATTTATTGTGGGGCACGTCACCCCCGAGGCGCAAGTGGGCGGACCGATCGGTCTGATTCAAACCGGCGACGTGATTACGATCGATGCTGAGAAAAACGAAATCAGCGTCGACGTCAGTGATGACGAAATGGCTTCGCGGAAAGCAGCTTGGGTCGCCCCGCCGTTCAAAGCAAAACGGGGGACGTTGTACAAGTACATCAAAAACGTCAAGTCCGCATCCGAGGGCTGCGTGACGGACGAGTGATGCGGTCACTCGGTCAGTGCATGACCCAATCCACAACCCGCCAGTCGAGCCAACGGCGGTCGGGGTCGTTGCCGTTTTTCGACATATAACCCATGTGGCCACCCGAACGGGCAATGTGCAATTGCACGGAGGGGGGGAGCTGCACGTTTTCGAATTGATCGGCGGGGACGAGTGGGTCGTCGCCGGAGGTGAGCACCAAGGTTTTGAGGCCGATGTTGGGGATGAATTGCGAGGCGCTGCAACGGGCGTAATAGTTGGTCACGTTGCCGTAGCCCGATAGCGGGGCAGTGTACCAGTCGTCGAATTCCATCAACCGTCGCGGTTTGCGGGGAAATTCAAAATGTTTCCCCTCAAGCCGCAGGTTGCGTTGCATGACTTGTGCAATCAGCAAACCCATAAAGTGCCGGTCGTACAGTCGGCCGAGCGGCAGGTCGAGCGCTTTAACGCTGTGGAGCAAATCAATCGGAGGATTGACGGCCATACCGCGATCAAGTTCGGGCGGCAAAATCGCAGGGTCTTCTCCCAGCAATTTGAGCACAATATTTGCGCTGAGTGAAAAGCCGACGATCGCTACGGGGGAATTGGGGCAGAGGCGGATCACTTCTTTGAGCGCAGCCAGTGCGTCGTCAGACCGACCGGCATTGTAGGGTTGTACGGCCAGTCCAGCGCCGGCGCCGCAGTCGCGATGGTCCATGCGAAAGACCCGCGCGCCGGCGGAATTGAGTTTTCCGGCGATGCGAATCATGTACGGGCTTTCGTAGCAGCCAGCCAGCCCGTGCAGCATCAACACCGCCCGGTTGCCATTGTTCCAAGTTTCCGGTTGGTCATCGTGCAGAATCAGCGCGTCTCCATCGGGCAAATCGAGCCGGTGTTGTGTCGCGCTATAGACAAATTTGCTGCCCGGCAAGAAGGTACCTGCCAAGGTTTGAGCATGTCCACCTTTGAGCACGGGGTGGGGTATGAATTCTGGGATAATGAGTGTCGGCATCGTTCGTCGAAAGTGAATGTTTCGAGAATGTCAGAAAGAGAATGATGAGCAAAGGGTCTTAGACTTGCAGTCGGCGGAGCCCAAGCAGACAGATGTCGTCACGCTGGGCGCGTCCTCCACAAAATTCCTCAACGTCGGCGATGAGTCGTTCCCCCAGTTCACCAATGCCTGTCGGCGCGTCGGCAATGCATTTTATCAATCGTTGCATGCCATACAAATCATTGGCGGCGTTGGTGGCTTCGGTGACGCCGTCGGTGTAGAGCACGATCGCATCGCCGGGGTCCAAGTCGAAGACGGCCTCTTCAAATTCCAGGCTCCCATCGACTCCCAGTGGCAAGTTGGCGTGATCGACGCCCATGCGTTCGACCGTTTGATCGGCCTTTTTGAGCAGCGGCGGCAAATGGCCTGCGTTCGCAATCGTGAGTTGATGCGCCTGGGGATCGAGTATTGCCGCAGCGTAGGTCACGAAGCGGTGTCCATGTCCGCCGCGGACCACATCGTCGTTGAGTTTGGTGAGCGCCCCGCCGGCGGTTTGTTCCATCAATAAATGGTAGCGGGCATCGGCATATAACCGCGCCATCATCAATGCAGCGGGGACTCCCTTACCGGCAACGTCGCCGAGTGTGATTGCGATTTTTCCGTTTCGCAAAGTCACATAGTCAAAGAAGTCGCCGCCCACGCTTTGCGCAGCTTCGTAGTAATGAAAAAATTCGTAGCCATCAATGTGTGGCCGTTCGGTGGGCAGAAATCCCAGCTGAATCTGGGTGGCGAAGTTCAGTTCCCGTTCGAGGTCGCGGAGTGTTTCGGCCCGATGATAGAGCACAGCTTTTTCGACGACGACTGCGGCTTGGCAGGCGACGGCGATGAGCAGCTCCAAGTCGTCAGCAATGAATCCCGGGGCTGAGGTTTTGGAATCGATTTGGAGGACGCCTAACCGTGTTCCGTCCTGACCGACGAGTGGCGCGCACATCAGCGAGCGAATGCGAAATTTGGAGATGCTTTCGCTACTGTCGAACCGTTGATCGGTCCCCGCGTCGGCGCTGAGAAACGCCTGTCCCGTGTCGACCGCTTTTTGGATGATCGTTTGGCTGATCTCAACAATGTCGTCTTCGTGGTGGTGTCGTGTTTTGGAGGCTTTGACGACTAATTTGTCGGCCTCGTTGTCGTTCAGCAAGACGACACCGCGATCCGCTTGAGGGAAAATCTGAAACAGGCTGTCGAGGATCCGCGGCAGCACCTCGTCCACTTCGAGTGCTCCCCCCAGATCGCGGCTAATGGCCAACACGGCTGCCAGCTTGGCCTCGGGTTGTACTTTGAGGCTGATGTGCGTAACCGACGAAGCATCCATCGACGAAATCACGGCGGCATTGGAATCGTCCATCGGCACCGGCGGCAAAGATGCCGTCGTCTGTCCCACCCCCGGCTTGACGTGAGCGGTGTCTGGGCTGATGGGATGGGTGTCGCCGGGAACAGTGATCGTCCCTGGATCAACGGTCGGCGGCATTACCGCATGGAATCGCAGCACCACGTTGCAGATTTTGACCAGATCCGTATCCTGCAGTTGCGTGCGGCCCTCGATCCGTTCGCCGTTGACGATCGTGCCGTTGCGGCTTTGCAGGTCTTCGACAAAATAGGTACCGTGGTTCTCCAGGAACTGCGCATGGCGACGGCTAACCGCGGCATTGTCCAGGACAATTTCGCAGTTGGGATGGCGCCCGAGCACCATCTTTTCATGATTGAGCACGACAATGCGTCCGGGGACATCCCCCTCAAGCATTTTGAGTACCCCCACCGCAATCGCCTCCCCACCCCAGATACCATGCTGGTGATCCCAGTGATTCCGTCGCAGATCCAACAAGCCCGTCCGCGACCAGCATCAATTCTAGCCCTTGGTCCGTGGTAGGGTCAATGCGCGTAAAATGGCGGGGCAATAAAGTACGTGCGGGCATTCTGGAGATTTTCACTGGAATTGCGAATTTTGCTTAAATTTTATTGAATTTGGACAAGAACCGCTGCATAATTGGCTCCGCAGGCAATGGAACAAACTAGATCCCATCTCGCTCTACCTCAAGGATCTACCTGCGCTCATGCTGATTGCGTCCACAGCTACTCGGCCGTGCACTTTGGCCGAAATGCTCGCGATTTCGCCCGCGGAATTGGGCGGCATTGATATTGCTCGTGCGAATTTGCTGTGCTCAGCGGAGTTGCCCGGCACTACTCCAGTTGATGTGGAAGCCCTCACGCAACTGCTGGATCGCGTCGCGCTTCAAGTCGCCGTGCATACCGAAGAAGGTTGGCCGTTCTTCGAGGAGCATGCCGACGAATTGGAGCACTCACAGCCGTTGTGGCGGATGCTCTGCTTGGCGAGGTTTCTGCAACATTCGCTCAGGATTAAATATTGCGTTGAGGAACGCGATCTTCGCACGGTGGCCGATTGGACGAAAACCTGCCGGCATTTTCTGTTTGGTTTGCTCGGTCCGGAGCGGCATGGAACCTGTTCGTCGTTGCCCGTGTTGTTGGTGGCTGTCGGGCGGCGGTTGGGTTATCCGCTGCGGTTGGTGCACTCGCCCGGCCACGTTTTTTGCCGCTGGGATGCGCACGACCACAGAATTCCACCGTGGCGCGAGTGCCGCAATATCGAATTCAACGGCGATTTCGATAGTCACGACGACGAGCATTATTACGATAGTCCGCTACGTTGGTTGCCCGTATGGCATGCCCAAGAGCGGCAGCGGGCTGTGCCGTTATTTTTGCGGTCGCTGACGCCGGCGGAGGAAGTGGCGTCGTTTCTCGTCCAGCGTGCCCAAGTCTTTGAGGCACACCGCATGTTTGAACCGGCGTGGGCTGCCTATGCGGCGGCGTGCCGTCTGGCTCCGCACAATGATATTTATGCCTTTTTTGCCAAGGAGTGCAACAGGCAGCATCTCGACGCGGTGCTTAAGGAATGGGGGCTAACGGGGCAACAGTTTTGCCGCACAATCGAATTGCGGCTGCGGGGACGGCGGGTGCGATTTCCGTGGGAACCGCGCCGCAATCGTCGGGCGGAACGTTTTCAAACGGCGGCTGGCACCCCGTACGCCGATGCAAAGTCGGCAGCAATTTTGAAACTGGCCGAACAGGCAATACGCATGCGGGTTTTGGGAAGCCGTTCCCGATCACCTTGAGGCCACCACAACCGGAGAGCAACGGGACTGCCACAATCGAATCGGATTTGGAAAACACTCAACCTATCAGCAGGAGCGCCGCAGATGTACGACCCCAGCACCGGCCGTTTCAACCGCCTGGACCCGTTCGCGGGGAACGTTCACGATCCGCAGAGTTTGCATAAATATGCGTATGTGCATGGGGACCCGGTGACGAATATTGACCCGACGGGCCAAGTCTCTGTACCAGCCGTGCATTCATTGTTAACGCGGCTGACTATTGGTGCTGATCCATTAGTAAAGGGGGTTGGGCACCATTGGATTCCGCAAAGCGTATATAATGCGTTGTTTGAGATAAAGCTGATATCCGACGAAGCTTTAGCTGTCTTCGAAAAGGGGACACGAGCAACACTCAATTACTCTCACGGATACGATACATGGAACGGCGTCACGCACGCTCGCTATAATGAAGCTATTGATGCTGTGCTACGGAAGTTTGTGGACGTATCATCCGGATCTCCCATAGACGGGGATGATGCCAAAAAACTCTTGATTTGGATTCGTACTGGAATGGAGTTTGACAATAAATCGGGACTGAGTGCTACGACAATGGGGCTGATTCGCAACGATGACACAATAATCGATCTGATTCGCGATGCACAAAAATGGCGTAAAGGTTTCATGCGGAGTGTTACAATCGCCCACACCGCTAAAAGGATTGCAAAAGAAAGGGGGATTAATATTACTAAGGAGCAACTCAAGTTGATTGCAAAGCGCCGGGTCAACCAAGACACGTCGGTCAAATTGGCAGGCAATGCCAGGAAGCTAAGTAACGCGATCGATGATCTCGCCAGAACCAATCCGCGTCGCTGGGCGGGATTGCTCGGCAGTGCTGCCCGTAACATCTTACCCGCAATCGGAGCGTGGTATGCCCTGAGCAACTTTCGACGTGGTAATGCTGGTCAGGGTTTTGCGCCTGGTGGCGGATTTTTGGCAGGAATCAACGAAGTGGGCCGCGGTCAGTTCATGGGAGAGTTACTTATTGAGCCGGGGCTCAAGTTTGCCGGGCAGGGTGTACATGACTGGCTATTTGATCCCGAAACACCTCCGGAAGAACGCCTACAAAGGCGCAACCCTTGGCTCGAAGACGTTCTGCGTGATGCAATGGGCAATTGATTCAAGGAGAGTCGACATGACAAGAGATGATGCCAATCAGGCAGACTTAATAGCAAGCTTGGCCAAGGACTTGATCGAAGTGGTGCCGGATCCGGAATACGGCGGCATGCTGGTTCGCAGTGGCGGTCCGGGGATAAATGTCAGATGCCCCGAAATCGGACGGCTCGAGGGTGTGACTTCGATTGAACTCATGGGGACTGACATCGATGACGAGGGGTTCCCCTACCTCTGCCATCATCACGGGCTTCGCAAACTGCGTTACAATGCGAGCCATGTCACCGCAAAAGGTTTGGCCCATGCAAAGGCATGGCAGCAATTGACAGAAGTGAAAATTCAATGTTTACCTGTCAAAGGTTTGTTGGATGCCTTTGCGGCGCTACCACAATTGGAAATTTTATCGGCGATAGGCTGTGAATTGAACGAACACGATCTCGAGTGTTTGGCCAACTGCAGGCGGCTGCGAAAGTTATACCTCTCGAATAACCCCATCCGCTGTGGATTTCGCTACGCCGCGAATTGCCCACAACTGGAATTCCTAGAGGCTGCGGACACCGAATTGGACATGGAAGGCATGCAGGAAATTGCGCAACTTAACTCACTGCGCAATCTGAGCTTCAGTCATACCCCCATCGACCATGATATATGCATGGAGATCGGTTCGTTGACTCGTCTGACTCGGCTCAGTCTTGGTCATACGGGTGTCCCCGCTTCGGCAGCGACCGTTTTGAACCAGCTTCCGGACCTGACCGAGCTGTGGTGGCCCAGCACGGGGATCACGATGGAGAACATCCAAGATTTCGCGAGTTTAAAGAACCTCAAAGAACTCGAAGTCCCCGGCAGGCCGGCGCCGGCTCCGGAAATCGTCAAGGCCCTACGCGCCGCGCTGCCGCATTGTGACGTCAACATCTGGTGGCCAGATGCCTCCTGATGTCGTAATCGGGATAGCGTAAACCCGCTCAACGCTGAAAAACGGCAAATACTAATACACCACCGCAAAAACGGCTTTGCTCGACGGTACCATCCTGCGTCGAGTCCTTCTGTACGGGTTTACAGTCAAGCTGAGTTGGTGCGCGAATTGCTTTCGATCGTTGTAACCAGGGCGTTTTCAGCCAACTACATCTGGGTCATCGCTGCATGCAGCGATTGGGTTTGCACCGGCTGGTCAGATCGAGGCGAGCACACATCGACTACGCCGGTGATTTCTCATACGCACCTGGACAGGAATCGTGCGGAACGCTAGCCTTTGCGTCCTACTTGTCGCTGTTTCATGGACGAATCAATAACGAGGTCTCTAGAGATGATCAGAATTCTCCCCGGCACGATTTTGGGTTGCTGTGTGTTGTCCTTCATGGTGTGCGGTTGTGGGCCGGGCGAAACGCCGGTTGCTCAAACGGATGGTGATTCGACGGAAGTCGCCAGCGACGTCCAGCCGCGGGTTGAGCGGGTGCTGACACAAGCAGAACAGGACCAGCTGACTCCCGATCAGGTGCTGGAGACGCTGCGGGATGGCAATCAGCGGTTCACATCGGGGACGCTGACATCCCGAGACCATTCCAAACAAGTCCGTGATGCGGCGCTGGGGCAGTTTCCTAAAGCTGTGATTTTGTCGTGCGTCGACTCGCGGATTCCGGTGGAAGATGTGTTTGATCGTGGAATCGGCGATATTTTTGTAGCGCGGGTCGCCGGCAATTTTGAAAACACCGACATCCTCGGCAGCATGGAGTTTGCCTGTAAGGTTTCCGGCGCGAAACTCGTATTTGTCTTAGGGCACGAATCGTGCGGCGCGGTGCGGGGGGCGATCGACGGAGTGGAACTGGGCAATATCACAGAGATGCTGGCCAACATCCGCCCGGCGGTCGATCACTTCACCGATTACGAGGGGGACAAAACCAGCAGCAACAAGGAGTTTGTCCAAATGGTCGCCAAGCAGAACGTTCGCGAAACGGTCGAAAATATCCGAACATACAGTCCCATTCTGAAACAAATGGAAGCAGATGGTGAGATCAAGATTGTAGGTGGGATCTACGCTATGGAGACTGGTGAAGTTGAAATTCTGCAGGACTGAGTTGTAGGTCAGGCCGCCGCCTGACGAAACTGAAGTTGGACGTCCAACGAGTACCGCGTCAGGCGGGAGCCTGACCTACGAAAACTGGCGAGACCGCCAAACAGGAACGTCCTTCTAGTGACGGTTCCGTTCCTCGTCGCTGTTGTTTGCATTGTCATCAATAGCGATGATTTCAACGCAGTTGCTTCGCAGGAAATCGATCGCGATCTGTTCCTGCTCGCTGTTCACGAATGAAATGCGAGCGGTTTCCATGAGCTTTCCAAAAACGACATAAAGTTGTTTTGTTCGGATGGCGACCATTCGATTCGGTATAAGCCGCATGGTATGTTCCTCGTCAAACGCCTCGCTGCCGATCGTCAGTTCGTTGTCCCGAAAGGTTAGGCGTACCGTATAGGGTGCCTTAATGGCGAGTTCTTCGGCTTGGCGGCTAATCTGTCGTGACACTCTTGTTCGGACAATAGCAGGGGGTAAGCTGTCAAGCCAGTTGATCAACCGCGAGTTGGACATCACAAAAGCGATCAGGCTGAGTATCAACATCAGGGCAACAGACCTTGCGTCACCCATTGGGGGGAGTGCATACAATATGGCAAACATCAAAAAGCAGACCCCCGTCACCTTGCCCAGCGTCTGCATCCACGCGGTCCCCATCATCTTTCGCCGCATGCGCGCAATTCGATACTTGCTCAGAGCAACATGAGCCTCGATTCGATCGTCTCGCCAACGAGCAAGAAACGCATCGTCAAAGGTGAGTTCATAGTGAGAATCGACGGTCATGCTTATTTCCCATTCGGGATCTATTCACCGAAGCCTGCCAGGTGAAACCATGGACGAAATCGCATCAACACTGGCAAAGCCAGTGGCACCCGCTGGCGATTATGCGTCTCCGCCTCACCGCTGGTAAATCGGCAGATACTGATACTCCACCGCCAGTGACAGCACCGCCATGGTTGTTGTGTAGACGCGGCCGATGCGTTTTTCGCTGCCGTTGCCGGCGGTCCAACTGCCGTCTGCGGATTGTTTCTCCAACAGCACATCGCGGATTTGGTCCTGCATTGCTGTCCAGTATTTGCCGCCCATTTGGAACATGCCTACGCCGCAATAGTAGACGCCGTAAAAGTAATACGTCTCGTCGTAATCGAGTGGGTTTTCCAGCAGATAATCGGCGCCGCGGAGGGCCTCTTGGCTGTGATGTTCGCCGCAGATTTCCAGGGCCAATATTCCCGTGCCGGTGCGGACTGAGGTGACGCTGCCGCCCGGTTGATAGGCGAAGCCCCCGTCGGCGGCGCTGCTGCAACGTTTGATGTAGGCGACGGCGCGGTCGATGTTTTCAGCGGGGACGTCACAGCCCAGATTCTTCGCCGCGCGCAACGCCAACAGTTGCCAGCCGCTCACGCTGAGGTCGCTGTCGCTGCTGCGGACTTGATACCGCCAGCCGCCATTGTTCCGCTCCGACTTGGGAACGTTTTGCGCGTTGAGGATCACGCGGATTGCTTTTTCCAGCGCCGTGCGGACCGGTTTGGCCCGCTCTTTGGAAACCATGCCGGCCACTTCGGCCAGCATCAACGTGCTCACGCCGTGGCTGTACATCGGGCCGTGACTGGTGCGAAAGGCGATCAGTCCGGCGTCGTATTGCCCGGTGCGTTGGTGGTCGATGACCCACTGGATTCCGCGGTCAATGTTGTCGGCATAGGGGCCTTCACCGGGAACGTGCCCGGCAGCGAGAAACGCCATCACACCCAGCGACGTGGTCGCCGTCGATTCTCCATAGGCGTCCGATTCCCAACAGCCGTTGGGCTTTTGCGTTTTCGCAAGATACTCCAGCGCGCGGTTGATGGCAGCGTCGACGCGGCGTTGTTCGGGCGTGGGGGGGGCGGCGGAGGCGGTAGCCGGCGCCCAGAATATAGGGAAAATTGCCAAACAGAAGACCGAACGACGAAGCATCGCGACGCCTCATTCACAACGTGTTGAAATCCAATGGCCATGGGAGACCCTGTTGCCGCCCACTAAAGGGCGCCACTGCGCGCTGCTTCCTGCAGGCGCAAAAAAAACGGCGCCCGGTTCGTGACCGGGCACCGTCTGTTATACCGCGCGGGGTGAAATCATGCGCGTCCACGTTGTGATTGGCGGCGCGGGGAGACGATCAATTAGCTTCCGCCTTATTCTTCTCGCTGGGCAAGACTTCGAATGCCTCTCCGTATGCCTCTTTGATTTGCTCAGGCTGGTTGATTGGTAGAAGCTCGTTGTCTGGCTTAGAGAGGGGCCGCCCCTCGTGTTCCTTTTCAACTTCCTCTTCGACTTCCTCCTCGTCAAGAGCCTGAGGGGCGATTTCCTCGATTTCGTTCCGTTGGTCGTCTCTCTTTTTGATGTCCCTCTCGTCGAACGGCCTGGGTTCACCTTCAACCTTGAATTCGAAGTTGCGAGGAGTGAGTTCAACTTCATCTTTGCCGCCACTTTTAACGTGTTGTTCGAGCAACTCGTGCATTTCACGGACCTCGTTGCGGAGGTTGCGGATTTCGTGGCGGAGATCGTGGAGGGCTTCGTGGACGTCGTCGCGCGGGGCGGGTTCGCGACGTTCTCTTTCCTGTCGGTGACGGCGTTCGCGTTCTTGCATCGCGCGTCGTTCGTGCCGCTCTTGCAACTCCCTTTGCATGCGATGCATTTGGTGGTGTAATTCTTGGGCTTGTTCTTCCAGGTCTGCTTGTTTCAGGTTCTCGATTGCGCGTTGTAGGTGTTCAATCTTACGGTGCAATTCGCGATCTTCTGTAGAAATGCCATCATCGCGTTGTGCTATCTTGAGAAAACCGCGGCCTTTACGAATGCTATCATCGACATCGAGTTCACTTGGGTTGATGTCAAAAGGAACGCGTGGCGGACGGACGGCTCCGCCATCGCGATTTTTTCGGCGTTCCATGATTGCCCTCAAGCCGTGATGCAAACGCCGGTGAAACTGCGCGTCTTTCCGTCTCCCTTGTTCTTGTAATTCGTCAGCTTCCCGCTCTATATTATTTGCCATCTCTTCGAGTGCATCGCGGGTGGGTTGATCCAAATCAGAGAATCTATCTGATCGGATTGGCAAAGGTTCGGCGAATGCCGGAGTCTCTCGTCCATGTTGTGGGTCTTCAGAAGGTTCTGTAAGCAGCTCGTCATGCGCGACGGTGGGCTCGGCTGCGAATGGATTCTTCGCTTGCTCGCCGGCCACAAACAGATCGAGGTCGGCTAAATCGCGGCTTTCGGCTTCGTGCGGTGTGTCAGTACGGTCGAATGCGTTCTGGTCTTGGTACTCCGCTACGTCGGCTGAGAACAAGTCGCGGCTGTTTTCTTCACCAGCCGTCGCACCGAGGGTCAACCAACTGGCGGAGGCCAGCCCGACCAATACGATCAGCGTCAGCGTTAAGTAAAATAACCGGGTCATGGGTTTGTCTCCTCGATTTGAAAATTGGGCGAGTCGGTTGGAAATGTTGAAGTGGTTTCGTTAGGCGGCAGTTGTTGTAAGGTGTCGAGTCGGTGTTCGATCTCAGCGATCCGGCTGCGGATGCGGGCGGGCCAGGATTTGAGGCGTGGGTCAACGTTTGTTTGTGCCATGAGAGCTTCCAGGTTGCGTAGTTCTTCGCGCAGTCCAGTGAGTTCGGCTTGCAGTGTGATGTCCTCGGTAGACTCCTCGAATGGCGATGCTTCAATCGGTTCGTCGAATGCTATCTCTTCAATGCTTGGAGAAGGATCGAATGCTAATGCAGCTGCGGGCGACTCGGATGCTTCGTCCGCAGTGGATACCGAGAGTGTCGGCAGCGCGAACGTTGCTGTCGGACCGTGGAGGATCAAAGCGATCATGCTGACCAGGACGATTCCTGCTAGGCAGAGCGAGCGGATTTTTGATGGCGGGTGCCGGGTCTCGTCGTTATCGACGAGGCTTTCCACACGCTCCGACAGCGTCGAGCGATGTCCCGTTGCTGCCAGCGAGCCGGTGAGAGTCTCGGTGCCGATTCGCCATTGGGCGACGGTTGTTAGGCAGTTCGCTAAAGCGAAGCGGTCGCCGGTGCGGTCGATGGCCCATTCGTCACACAAAAACTCCGCCGCACGCTGCCACTGTCGCCGCGCCCAGAAGTTGAGCGGTTGATAGGCAAAAGCGGAGCAGAGCAGTCGTCCCATGCACAACCACCAGATGTCGCGGCGGACGAGATGCGCCAATTCATGCGCGAGTAGCGACCGCAGTTCGTCGCGGTTCAACTCGGCCTCCGCTCGAGTGGGAAGCACGATGTGCCAACGCCACAAACCAAACGCCGCCGGTTCAGCGTACTGCCCGGACGACAACAGGCGGACTTTTTTGCTACGGCGTTGTTGGGCTAGCAGGCTTGCCAATTCTTCCGCTGCCGGTCCCTCGGTCAGCAACCGGCAATCGGCGAAGCGCCGTCGCAGCCAAATTGTTTGCCCCCACAACCGCGTGAGTCCTAACAAGAAACATCCTACCGCCGCGACCGAAACAGCAATCACGATGCGCGGATCCCAAGGAGCGGGAGACGGCACGATTTCGGTCGTATTGATTGGCGGCGCGATGTGGGTAGGGAGGGGGATTGTCGCGACGATTTCCGGCGGCTCGAGCACCAGTTCATCAAAGTCGTCGGCTGGGGCGATGTCAGTCCCGATGTCCACCGCGAAAGCCTCCAACGTCGCTGCGTCAAGAGCAACAGCGTCGTCAGTTTCGATCGGGATGTTCGGGGGTAACTCGATTGTGGAGAGTGTCGGCGTGATGGCGATGCTGTGATGATCCGCCGCGGGGGTGCTGACTTCTGAGACCGGTAGTGCAGCGGGCAACCACAAGGCCAACGGGGCGGTCACAAACGAGGCGGTTGCGGCGACTTTCCAGAGCGCACTTCGTAATGCTGGGCGAGCGGTGCGATGCCAACAGAAGTACAACCACACGCCCGTCAACAAACAGGTGGAGTGCAACAGGTAGGTTGCCAGAAATGCCAATAGGGGAGCTGCGTAATGAGCCAAGTTATCGGGCATCACGGTCCTCCTTTTCACGGGCACGAATCAATGCTTTGAGGCGGGCCAATTCATCAGCATCGACATCGCAGCCGTCGAGCAGGTGCGCGACCATCTGCGTGACATCGCCGGCAAACAGTCGATCGGCGAGGTCGGTGACCATCGAGCGGCTGACTTTTTCTTGATCGATCGCCGGTCGATAAATGTGCGCTCGCCCCTCGATCCGATGAGCGACGTAGCCTTTGCGTTCCATCTTGGCCAGCATGGTGGCGATGGTGGTATAGGCCAGCGGACGCTCGTCGTGCAGGTCCTCGCGGACATCCGCCACGGTCGCTTCGCCCCGTTTCCAGAGGACCCGCATAATAGCGAGTTGCAGTGCGGCGAGTTGATGATTGGGTTCGGTCATGGGGTGTGTCGGCTCCTGTCTACTACCAAGGTAAGAGACATGCTACTACCGCAGTAGAATGTCGTCAAGTGGAATTCCGCAGACTAAACAGCAATCGCAATCGCTCGTTCAGTTGGCGGTGCGGTACGCGGGGGTTGGTTTGAGGAGCCGGAAGTTGCTATGCGTAAAAATGCGCATTCCTGTTGACAGCTTGGCATCGCAGCGGTATCGTGTCCGTTTAGGTGTTAAAAAATACACACACTAAGCGGCCCAAAGGGATTGACATGCCACGACCACCACAGGCACAACTCAGTCGACGGGAACGCCAAATCATGGATATTGTCTATCGCCGCGGCTCCTCGACAGCTGCCGAGATCCGCGCAGAACTCGCCGACCCGCCCAGCTATTCCACCGTCCGCACGTTGCTGCGGGTGCTCTTGGAAAAGGGGCACTTGAAACACAAGCAAGACGGCCCGCGGTATGTCTATTCGCCCACCCTCTCCGCCGAAAAGGCCCGCCGCTCGGCGCTGAAACAGCTCCTCACCACCTTCTTCGACGGCTCCGCCGAAAAAGCAATGGCCACACTGATCGACATGTCCTCGGCCAAGCTATCCCAACAAGATCTCAACCAACTCGCCCAACTGATCGAACACGCCAAACAAGGGGAAAAAAAATGAACACGCTCTTCGAATCCTTTAGTTCGTCGTTTGCCGGTAACAATGCGTCAGCATTTGCATTTGATATTGCCCTGCGGTCAACGGTTCTACTGCTCGGGGCACTGATTGTAATAGCCATCTGCCGCCGCGTCTCGGCAGCGGCGCGGCATCGGTTGTGGTTGTTGTCGGTTGTGGGGGTGTTGTGGATTCCCATTTTGTATCTAGCGGCGCCGCAACTGAAATTCGCGTTGCCCGGCGCTGACAAACCGGCTCGTTTCTCGGAAGCGACGTCGATCACTTCGCAATGGCTCTTCACGGAAACGATTCCAACCAGTAAGCCAAACAGTGCGCAGCCAGCAACGCCGGCCAGACCTGAAACGTTCGAGGCAGCAAGCATGACGAGCGCGGTCGCTGACGCTCCTGCGTGGCACACGGGGGACGTATTGCTCGTTACCTGGGCGGCGGGTGTGTTGATCGTAGGATTGTTGAGTTTGATCAGCATCGCCTCAGCTCATTGGTTGGTGCGCAAGTCAGCGATGTTGTCGGATGATGCTTGGCAGGGCTTGTTGTTGTCGTTGCGGGAACAACTAGGGATTTCACGGACAGTGCAGTTGCGTAGTTGTGATCGGCCGATATCGCCGATGACCTGGGGGCTAATGCGGCCGGTGATTTTGTTGCCGCGGGATTGCGCGAGTTGGACGGATGAGTGCCGTCGGGCGGTGTTGTTGCACGAACTGGCGCATATTCAACGGCACGACTGGCTGTCGCAGATGTTGGCCCAAGTGGCGTGTGTGGTGTACTGGTTTCATCCGTTGGTGTGGTTCGCGAACCGTCAAGTGCGCAAAGAGAGCGATTGCGCGGCCGACGACGTGGTGCTCACGGCCGGGATGCCGGCAACGACGTATGCGGAGCAGTTATTGGTGATCGCCCAACAAATTTCAGCCGAATGGCTGCACCCGGCGCCGGCGATGGCGCGGCGCGGGCAATTGTCACAACGGATCGGCGTGTTACTCGACCCCCGCCGCAATCGCCGTGGTTTGGGGCGACGGGTGTCGGTGCTGATGACGGCCGTCGCATTCTGCGCAGTGGCATTTGTTGGGGTGGTGTCGGTGACTGTGGCTGAGGATGAAACGGTGGTTAAAAATAAGGCGGTCAAGAAAATGCCAGTTGAGGACAAACAAGCTGCGAAACCGGTGGCGACAGTACGAGACCAAATTGAGCGGGCATTGCGGAGTACAACCGAAGTCGACTTCCAGGATCAACCTTTAACGGATGTCGTAATTAATTTTAAGGATATGCACAACATCTCAATCGTCATCGACGACGTGGCGCTCAATGACGAAGGGATTTCACCAGACTCGCCGGTGAATTTGACGCTAGCGGGGATCACGACCGAATTCGCGCTGCGATTGATACTGGATCCTTTAGAACTGGAGGCAGTAGTCGATGATGATGTGCTGAAGATCACGACCAAAGCCGTGGCGGCGGGGATTCTGGAAACGCGGGTTTATGATTTGAAAAACATCATGGGGCAGGCTTTGGCTCCACAACAATTCTACCCGTTGCGGAATGCGATCATCGAGTGCGTCGCACCCGACACATGGAGCGAGGCGGGGGGATCGGGCGTTATCGCTCAAGGGCCTGCCACGGAAGAGGAGAAACGCGACACGTCCGCACCCGGGATTCTAGTAATCCGCCAGACGGCGAAAGTGCATCATCAGATTTTAGGATTGTTGGCTGATCTGCGACAGGTTTTGAATCCTCCCAGCGAGAAAAAGTTAGAGCCGACGACACAGGAGAAAAACGAACAGGCGATCCGCAAAGCATTGGCATCGCCCTCGGAGGTAGACTTTCAGGATCAACCGTTGATCGATGTCGCCCTTCATCTCCAAGATTTACATAACATCCAAATCGTCTTCGATGAGATGGCGATGAATGATGAGGGAATTTCGACCGATACGCCGGTCAATTTGTCCCTTGGTGGAATATCGCTGCAGAAGGTTCTGCGACTCATACTTGGGCCCATACAATTGCAGGCGGTATCTTATGAAGAAGTGTTGCTGATTACGACCGCGACCAAAGCCGAGGAACTGCAAATCGTGCGGATTTATGACGTGAGTGAACTTCCGCTGAGTCGAGATACCAAATTGCTGGCCACGACGATTGAGTCCACGGTGCTACCCGACACATGGAATGAGTCCGGAGGCGGTGGTGTGATTGCTCCGTTCAGCGGGTCGATATTGAGGCAGAAAAACCAAATTGACCCCTTTCGCGAAAGCAATCTGTTAATCGTGCGCCAAACGGAACAGGGTCACGAGCAGGTGGCGGCATTGTTGGACCAGTTGCGGCGGGTGAAACGGTAGCGGCCGGAGGTGAACCGGCGCGTGCTTTGAGTCGCTTCATCGGGCGATTCCGCGCCACCGGTCTGTTTCTGATTTTCCGCAATTCCGGATTTTGGGGTAAATCAGAATTGCAATGCGTTACCGGGCAAATCAGAATCATCGATCGGTAGGCCCTGGTTTGCCTGCTGGGAAGGCCGTTTTTTTAATTTACCCAAAGCCCGTTTCCAGCCCGTTTTTTATTGACAGCCTGTTCGAATCGTCCAAAATAAGGGGGCGGTCCGGTTTATCGGCGCATTCCGTCGTGGCGTGCTGCTTGACGAGCGTGTTGCCGATGAAAAGTGATGTTGCGTTCAAACAACAAATGTGGCGCCGAATCGGGAAATGCTGTTAGGGGGCATCATCGGCAGGGGAAGGTGGAAAAGGAGTTCGGGCTTAAAACAGCGGGAAAAACCGCTTGGAGCGAGAGTCTGACCCTTCCTGTTCGACTTCGGTATGAAACGTGCTAGGGAGTTAAGCACGAATGTTGACAACCGGGATAACGGCCAGCCGGTCTTGATAACGATACGAAACGGAATACCGTTACGTTTGTTATTCTAAGAACGGAACCGGCTAGACCGCCTGATGCAGTCTGGGAATTGATCCACGACGGATATCGACGTGTTAGACTGCTCAAAGGAAGCTGCGGCACGATGCCGCGCCAGTCGCAAGAAATTCGGCAATGTGCCGCATTCTGCCTGCGGCTTGCGTTTGATTTTACGACAGTTCGGTAGTCTATGACTGCCGGTCGGGGAGTTGAGCCGTGCATGTTTCACGGGGGCAAGGACGCATGGAATTGGAATCCAAAGGGAACGGTGATTGCAACCGATGGGGACGGAGTCCGCGCTGAACGCAGGGATAGTGATAGTCAGAAGCACGAAGTGATCCGAGGAGTATAGCCGGTGGGAACCAGCGAAAAGAGTTCAAAACCAGTATTCGGCGTCGAGGTTTGGGGTGGATTAGCCGTCCTGCTGGCAGCCGTGATGTGGGCCTATTGGCCGACAGTCACGACCATGGCGGGAAAATGGGAGAACGACCCCCAATATTCGCACGGTTGGCTGGTGCCGTTGTTTGCAATTGCCTTGTTGTGGCTCCGCTGGGATAAGCTGGAACCGGAAAACCTCAAAACAAGTTGGTGGGGCGTCGGCCTGTTGGTGCTGGGGGCTGCGATGCGGTTGGGGGCAGGTTGGATTAACTTTGACTGGTTTGACGGCATGTCTATCATTCCGACATTGGCAGGTCTGTGCATGCTTTTCGGCGGTGTCGCCGCGATGAAATGGGCCTGGCCGGCATTTGCCTTTTTGGTCTTTATGGTTCCGCTCCCGTTTCAAGTGGAACGGATGATGATGGGGCCGCTGCGAAACTTAGGCACGGTGACCAGTTCGTACGTGATGCAGACGCTCGGTCTTCCCGCCATTGCCGAAGGGAACATCATTCACCTGGGCGAACACACAATTGGCGTGGCCGAGGCGTGTAGTGGATTGCGAATGTTGGTGATCTTTTTTGCACTGTCGGCAGCTGTGGCCTTGATCATTGATCGCAACATTTGGGTGCGGTTGTTGATTCTAGCCAGCGCGATTCCGATTGCGTTGATTTCCAATATTGCTCGGATCACCATCACCGGCATGGCGTATCAATTGGCCAGCCCCGAATTGGCCGAAAGCCTTTTCCATGATTGGGCAGGTTGGTTGATGATGCCGTTTGGACTGTTGCTACTTTGGGGAGAGTTGTGGCTGCTTTCGCACCTGTTCATTGAGGAATCCGACGACGACTACGACTCGTTGGCAATGGGCTTTTCCAAAACCGCGACAGCGACAAATTCCAAGGATGGCGGGGCCGAGTCGGATACGAAAGGGTCGGGCAAAATTCATTTGCCATTACCTTAAGGCCAGATAGATAGAAACTTCGTCTCCCGTGGTGGCGACGAAGGATGGGTTGAAACAAATTTGCGTGGGAATTTTTCAGCTGGACATGGGCAGTCGGTGCAGACCGGCTGACTTTACCCCTGAGCCGAGACATCATGATGCAATCAAATCAAGAACCAAACCACTACCGAAACGGAAATGCCGGCGTTCCAGCGTACACCAATGGGGGTGGCGGCGGTGGCGGCGCACTCGTACCGGTTGGTAATGGCATGGACCCCTCGCCAGCCCCGATGGCGGGCAACGAGGGAGCCGGGCAAGTTGACCCAAAGGCATTATTAAATGCGTTTCGTCGACGATGGTTTTTGGCGGTGACGGTCGGTTTGTTCTGTGGAGGCAGTGCCGCGGCCGCAGTGTATTTGTTGGTGCCGCCGAATTACGTAGCGTCATCCATCATTTACATCGATGCCACACCGGGGTCAGTGTTGCAGGATAACAGTTCGTTTAGCAGCGATTTTGATACTTTCAAGCGCACGCAAATGTTCCGCGCGTTGTCTCGGGTGGTGTTGGATACCGCTTTGAACGAGCCTGTCCGCAACCAAACGCTAAAAAAGTACGGGTTCAAAACAATCGGCGATCTGCCGCTGCTCAAGGGGCAAACGTTCGAGATCGATTGGTTAGAGGCGAGACTCTCCGCGTCGGGGCGAGATGAGGAATTCTTCGCGATCAAAATGGAGTATAGCGAAAAACCGGAGGAGTTGGCGGAGATCGTCAATGCGATCACGCAAGTCTACTATCGCGATATCGCCAACGAAACGAAGCTCAATGACAAAAAACGGATTACTAAGTTGGTCGAGTTGTCCGTCGACTACGAGCAACAAACCAAAAAGAAGCTTGACGAAATTGCAAAACTGGGGCGGCGTCTGGGCATTACTAATGAAGAGGAACTTAGCCTGGACATTGCCGCCGACAACGCATTCACCAGACAGTTGCAGGATCAGTGGTTCAACCACACCATTTTGCGGAACAAATTGAGATTGGAGACTCAGATTACCGAAAAAATCGGGGATTCTTTGGAAGAGAATCCTGATATTCAAGCTGATCTGATCGACACGCTCATTGAACGTGATCCGAAAATGGTAGATCTGTCAATCAAAGCCGATGCGATCGAAGCGACAATCCGCCGATACGAAGAAACATTGAAAGACACGGAAAACAACTCCGTACTGAAGTCTGCACGCCGTGAGCAAAAAACAACTCAAGAAGCGATCGCAAAATACCGTGAAGAACTCCGGCCGGTCATCGAACAAAAAATCCGTGAAAGTGGCAACGCTCCAAACCCCGGAGATTTACCCGCTGAGGAACAGATTGCGAGGTTGGATGTTATCCTCGAGCAATTAAAAGAAGAGCTCGACAATCGGAAAATACAAAAAACACAGATCGTAACGGACTCGTTTGAATTGCAACAACTGCAAAAAGAAGCAGCCAAGTTAGAGGCTCGAACCGATGAGATCGATAACAAAATCGACGAGCTGAAGATCGAATTGGATGCACCAGATCGAATTAATGTCGCGCAATGGGCTGAAGTGCCGCGGATCAAGGATTGGGAATCGCTGTACAAAAAATCGGCGATGGCCGGCTTGGGCGTGTTTGGACTGTTTGTCGCCGCCATTGTTTGGTTTGAATTCCAAGCAAAACGGATTGATACCTTGGGCGACGTCACCGGCGGATTGAACTTGCGAATCATGGGAGCTTTGCCGCAAATGCCGCGGTGGGCCAGCCAAAAATCCTCTAAGGCGAAAAAGACAGCCAAAAGTGCATTTTGGCACAGCGTGCTGACCGAATCGATCGATGCGGCTCGGACGGTGTTAATTCGCGATGCAAATGTGGAATCGACCCGGCTGGTGATGGTCGGCAGCGCGATTTCCGGTGAAGGCAAAACAACCTTGTCCTGCCATCTCGCGGCCAGTTTGGCTCGTGTGGGCCGAAACACCTTGCTTGTCGATTGCGATTTCCGAAAATCCAATGTGCACCGAGTCTTCGGTGTCGAGGAACATCCCGGCTTGAGCGAGGTCTTGTTGGGAACAGCGTCGCTGGAAGAGGCCATTAAATCGCCGAGCGACGACGGTCCGGATGTCCTTCCTGCCGGTCAATTCAATTCACAGCTGTTGGCTGCACTGGCCCAGGATGGCTTGGGTAAGATCTTCGAAGAACTCAAGAAGAAATACGAATTCGTCGTCGTTGATTCGTCCCCGGTGTTGCCGGTCACCGATTCGCTGATGGTGGCCCAGCATGTGGATGCCGTGATCCTTTCGATTCGCCGCGACGTGAGTCGTCGTCCTAAGGTGGCCGCCACACGCGACCGGTTGGCCATGTTGGGCGTTCCGGTATTAGGCGCGGTTGTGATCGGTCTGGACGGTGAGACGAGCGGATACCGTTCCGGATACGGCGGCTACGGATACGGTTCGCGCTACGGCTACGGCTACCAATACAATCGTTCGCCCGAACCAACACCTTCGCAATCGTAACGCGAAATCTAGCGTCGGCGACAGATGCCGGCGGAAATGGTGAGGACGGCGTTAGTTTCCAAACAATTCGTTTGTCGTTGAAAGATCCGAGATGGTACGCATTATTTCACTGGTCATCGCCTTGGTCATCATTATTGGAACCGGCGTGGTTCACGGTAACTATGCCGGCCGCTGGGGCGCGGCTGACGCATTGATTCTGGCGGCCAAAAACATCGATAATATTCCGATGGATTTCGGGGATTGGAAGGGGCGGGATCGCAATATTGATCCCGAGGATACGAAACGGGCACAGGCTGAGCGGATTTTCGCTCGTGAATATGTCAACGAAAAAACGCGCATGGCTATGTCGGTCTTGATCGTCTGTGGTCGTCCAGGAACGGTGAGCGTGCATACTCCGGACATTTGTTTTCAGGGACAAGGGCGTATCATGATGAGCGCTGCCCCCGAGACGGTCACTGTCGATTTGGGCGACGAGTCCGGTAAGCCGCTTGTCGAAGAATTCCAAACGGCCGACTTCCATCGTCCCGATGCCGCCAACCGTGAGCAACAGCGGGTCTATTGGACCTGGTCCACTGATGGCACCTGGGTCGCGCCGAGCAATCCCCGTGTGGAGTTCATCTGGAATAACACCTTGTACAAGCTTTACATCGTCCGCAGCGTTTCGCCGCTTGAGGAGTTGAAGGAGGGCGAGCTTGATCCGTCGTTGCAATTCGCCGAACAGTTGATTCCGGTGCTGAACAAAGCACTGTTTGATTTGCCGGCGGGAGAAACTAAAGCAGCGCCCGTGGCTGCCAAATAAGAAGTCTCGACGCAATCGGCGATCCTCACCGAACCGGGACAGACAAATTGAGCAGTCGTCCTGTTCGGACATTGATGATTCGCAACGACCTCTCCCAAACGATTTGACGGTCGGCTGCTGCCGGCCGTTAACCCACCCTGAATTCCGACCGCAGATCCTATGTTGAACGCCTTTACTGTCGATGTTGAAGATTATTTTCAAGTCGGCGCGTTCGCAGATCGAATTCCCACATCAAGCTGGGATGATTTTGAAGGACGCGTTGTGGGCAACACGCGTTCCGTGTTGGACCTCCTCGAAAAGCATCAAGTCCGCGGCACCTTTTTTATCCTGGGTTGGACGGCGCAGAAATATCCTGAATTGGTTCGCGATATCCAGCGCGGCGGACATGAAATCGGCAGTCATAGTCATTGGCATCAATTGATCTACGAAATGACACCGGAAGAGTTCGCCGACGATCTAAGATTAAGCTGCCGCATCATTGAGGACATTACTAGTGAACCGGTGAAGATGTTTCGCGCTCCCAGTTTTTCAGTCACCGGCCAATCGTTGTGGGCACTGGACATCTTGGCGGATAACGGCATTGAGTTTGATTCGAGCATTTTTCCCGTACACCATGACCGATATGGAATCCCCGATGCCGAACCGTTCCCGTATCGCATCGAGAATGAGCAGGGCGGGCTGTGGGAGTTTCCGCCTTCGGTGTATCGCGTGGCGAATCGGATGAATCTTCCGGTTGCCGGCGGCGGGTATTTTCGACTCTATCCGGCGCGGCTGACCATCGAATGCATTCACCGTATCAATCGCAGCGGACAGCCGTTCATGTTTTACATTCATCCGTGGGAAGTCGATCCCGAACAGCCACGACTGCAGTGCGGCTGGCGTTCACGGTTTCGGCACTATCAAAATCTGGGGTCCACCCATCGGAAGTTGGATCGTTTATTGGGTGAAGTCTCCTTTGGAACAATGACGGACGCTTTGAAACCCTCTCTCGAACAATCAGCATGCGCTGCGTCCTCCGCAAAAATATCTGCGGGCCAGTGAGAGTGATCATACCATACTGCCCACATGCGATGGGTTGATGAACGTTCAAACTGTTTGGTTCGGCCCCACTGGAGCCTATTTGTGACGACGGTTGCCCAAAAATTATTGTTGATCGCACGCGATTTCCCACCGGATTTCTCGCCCGGCGTTCCACGGATTGAACGCTTCGCTCGAAATCTACCGGAGTCCGGTTGGCAACCTTTGATACTTGCTATGGAACACGAGGCTTCCGATTCACAGGCGGCGACACAGCTGAGTGATCCATCTCTGGATTCGATCATCGCCGAACGTTGCCGGGTCAGTAAGTGGTATCGCTCACAACCTGCCGCCGCATCGAAGAAAAGCAATCAAACGACCGCAAGTGCACAGCCTGAGGGAAACCAAACTGCGCAAGCTGAAATCCCTGTTCGGCAGTCACGGTTGCGACCGCTGCGGCAGTGGTGCGTCAACCTCAAGGATCTGCTGATCATTACCCCCGACAAGGCCATCGGTTGGGTGTCGCCGGCAGTTTCCGCTGGAAAACGGATGATCCGCGAACACAATCCGCAAGCAATCATGACATCGGGACCGCCACACAGCATTCACCTTGTTGGCCGACGGCTAAAACGTGCGACCGGTTTGCCCTGGGTCGCCGATTTTCGAGATCCCTGGGCACGACGGCCTTGGGGCCATAAAAAGCAAAATCCGTGGGGACAAAATTGCTACCCTTGGTTCGAGCGCCGCTGCGTCGAGACGGCGGATCGAGTCATCCTGAATACCGCAGCGATGGCTGACGACTTCCGGCGATTTTATCCGCAATGGGAATCAAAATTCCTCACCATTCCCAACGGCTGCGATGGCCATTTGGTAGAGCGAATCGAACAGATGCTCGGTGAAGTTCCTGCCCGTAGCAATACAGATCCATTAACACTTACACACGCCGGATCGTTGTATCGTGAACGCGATCCACGCCCGCTGATCGAAGCCATTGCCTTGCTCAATCAACGTGGCATTGCCATTCGTTTTGAACAGATCGGCAACTGCAGCGGCGATTTCAACATTCCCACGTTTTTGCAAGATCATGATTGCGGCGAGTACATCTCACTCACCCCGCCCGTCCCGCGCGATGAAGCGTTGCGTCGCATGGCGGCAGCCGATTTGCTGTTGTTAATTCAGCCCGGCACGGACCTGCAGATCCCGGGAAAACTATTCGAGATGCTGCCGTTTCGCAAACCGATTCTGGCCGTGGCGCACGCGGGTGCGACGGCCGATGTGATCAACCAGTATCAATTGGGAGCGGTGGCGACTGACCATACACCTCAGGCGATTGCAACTGTCCTGGAGGATCTGATTCAGCATCGACAGCGGTCCGACGCCGACTTACGCTGGGACAAGGCCATCCATGATTTTGACGGCCGGACATTAACGGCCGAACTGGCCGCCACATTAAACGCAGTTACCTCCGGCAGCGACGACTCACCGACTACAGCGGACGTCAGTACACCGCCACAAGTCACGATGACATCCTAAGATCATTCGACAATCGCAGACTAGAATTTATTCCCCCACCAAGTAAACGATGTGAAATGTCTGATAAAGCATTAGCGGTTCGAGGCGTAGTCTTCAATTGGCTAGGCCGCGGCTGCGCGATTATCATCACCTTTTTCCTCACGCCTTACCTCGTTTCCAAACTGGGCGACGAGTCATACGGGCTGTGGTCGATGGTCATGGCATTCACCAGCTACTACGCCATGGCCGACATGGGCTTACGTGGCGCGGGCGTGAAGTACATCGCGCAATTCCATGCCATTCAGGATTACGAGTCGGTCAATAAGGTCTATGTGACGTCGATGGTCGTCTATTCCGCAGTGGCGGCCGTGGTGCTGGTTTTGGTGGGGATCGCCACCTATGCCTTTCCTTTCATCGTCGACATTGGCGATCATTCAATCAGCAACATACGCTGGGTGATTTTACTCACCGGTGCCACAATGGCCACCCGGATGCTGGCACAAGTCTATGGAGCTGCACTAACAGCACTACAAAGACACGACGTGAGCAATGCGATTGCCGTGTCGATGCAACTATTGCAGGCGGCGTCTGTAGTGGCAGCGCTGTTGCTGGGTTACGGATTGGTGGGCATGGCGGTGGCCACGTTTGCCGTCACCTTATCAGGCCAGCTCCTGCGCGCATGTTTTTCCAATGTTTTCTTACCGGAATTGAACTTCTCTCTGCGTTACTTTGACCGCGACACATTGAAAATGGTATTCCGCTTCGGCGGAGTCAATGTAATGGCCAATGCCGCCGCCCGTGTGCTGGTTTATTCCGGCGGTTTGATCGTGGGCGTGATCTGTGGTCCTGCGGTCGTCCTGTTTTATTCGATCCCCGAAGCAATCACGCAAAAAACGGCGCAATTGGGTTCAGCCATCACCCAAGTCATTGATCCCTTGGCCAGTCAACTCAATGCACAAAAGAACAAAGCAGCGATGTTGGAATTGATGGTCCTGCCACCACGTCTGTTGGCGGTTTCTTCATTGTCGTTGGCAATATTTTTCATCGTTTATGGTCGATTGTTTATTGAGTATTGGATGAATGAGCAATACGTCGCTCAGATGTATCCCGTCCTTTGCGTTTTGACGGTCGCTCGTGCACTGAAGATGTCATCCGGTGGCGTTCGGGCCGTGCTGCGAAGCACAGCCAATTTGCGGGTAATTGCCATCGCCGCAGGTGTTGAGATCGTGGTCACATTGGTTATTGGAGTGCTAGGTGTTTGGTTGTACGGACCGATCGGTATGGCCTATGCGGTATTGACGACACAGCTACTTGTCGCGGTCATTCTTTTGCCTGTCTGGACCTGCACGGCATTGGAAATGCCGAAGATGCAATACTTCCTGAATATCTGGCCACCCAGTCTCCTCGCATTATTGCCACCCTTGGCGGTCGCCTTAGTCATCGAACATTTTTGGACCCCCGGACGAATTCTTGATCTCGCAGTGATTTGTGGGCTGATTTTAATCAGTGCGGGAGGCAGCGCGTTTTATATCTGTTTGCCAACGCATCGTCGCTCAGACATTATTACATCTCTCACAGCATGGCGAAGTGTCAAGTCAGCATGAGGACGTGTTGGGGCCAGCGAAATAGAAACTGCCCCAAACTACCGGATTCGACGAGTGAACCCTGTCTTGAGTTGTCGGAAAAAAGCAAATCATTGAACTGCCGACTCTGAAGTCGCACAGGCCATCATCTATGAGTCGTAAAATTCGAATATTAGCGCTCGTGCCTCCTAGCAAAACTGCCTCTCACAGCGCGGCATATACTGTCTTGCAAGAAGAGTTGGCTGCGTTTTCAAATGCGGGGGTTGAAGTGCACGTCGTCAGTCCCCATGCCAAGACTTCGGGGAACGTACAGAGCGTGAAGATGCATCCGATTCCTCAGATGAGGAAGGTATCGCATACTCTGCGTTCCTTATTCCGACTTCAGTTGCCAACGAATTCCGGCGAGCGCGTCCCGGGTAAGTTTTCCCGTCAACTGGCCGTCGCTCGGTTTGAACTAGCGATTGAAAAGGTACTCCGTGACGAGAAAATTGATTTGGTTTATAGCCCGTTTGCCTGGCCGAAACGAACTGCTGGTATTGGTGCCGCGCATCGGGTCGGAGTTCCGGTCGTTGTAAGCCTTCGAGGGGCTGATGCATTCAGTATTTCCGACCTCGATTACGGCGTCGGTTTTGATCAATCGGTAATCGCATTAACACTTTGCCGCGCTGACCACGTTGTTGGTGTGAGCAGTGCACTGGCTGATCAAGCCATGGCATTGGGCGCACCCGCGGAGCGCGTCTCGGTTGTACTGAAAGGGGTCGATGTCGATCATTTTTCAGTAGGGAACCGTACGGAAAGCCGAGTCAAACTCGGTCTGCCCGATGTACCCACGATTCTGTTTGTGGGGAATATCGTTCCCGTCAAAGGGATTGACACTTTGCTTGGGGCATACGACTGCTTGGTTCGCGAATGTCCGCAGGCACAACTTGTCATGTGCGGTGACGGCAGCGAACTGGAAAAAGTGAAAGAATATCAACGTGAACACTCCGAGACGCGGCGAGTGATTTTGCCTGGCCGCGTTTCCCGCGAGTTGATTCCTGACTATTTTCGTGCTGCCAATGTCTTCGTGCTGCCCAGTCTTAGCGAGGGATCTGGGAATGTGTTATTGGAAGCAGCCGCTTGTGGTTGCCCCACGATCGGCTCAAGCGTCGGCGGTATTCCAGATTACATTGACGACGGGAAGACAGGCCTGTTGTTTGAGTCGCAAAATGTTCAGCAACTCGCTGGAAAAATTCAATACGTGTTAACGAATTCCGAGGGTGCAGCACAAATGGGACAGTCTGGACGGGAATGGGTGGTTGCACACTTTCAATATCAAGCAATGATCGACAATCTGTTGGCCCTCTTTCAAAGAGTCATTTCAAACTCCGGCAACCCAGCATCCCAATCTGAATCTAGGCTGGAGTCTCCCTCGGTTGTTGCGTAAACACCTTAGCCCGTTTGTACAGCCTCTAGTCTAGAGAGTTGTGTAACAAGCTTTCACTCTTTCCGTGCGATACTAGCAAGTCAATGACAAACGTAAGCGAAATTGAATATTACAACGACCGATGGTCAGAAAACACTGCTGATCGTATCTCAGGAAGGCGCTTGCTGCGGGCATCCACCATTATCAACGAGATCGCCGCACTCAACGTAACCGATCCACGAATTCTAGATTTCGGATGTGGCAATGGCTCGTTAGCGGCCATTATGCGTCACTTCGGCACGATAACGGCAATCGACTACAGTCCGGCGGCGATTGAAGCGGCTGCGAATTTGTTCGATGGAATAACGTTTCTCTCTGGGGATGCGTTGACCGTTCCTTTGCCGGAATCATCCTTCGACATTATCGTATCGCAAGAAGTCATTGAGCACGTACATGACCAGCCCGGCTATATTGCCCGCGCGCGGAAACTCATAGCTCCCGGTGGCTTTCTTATTTTGACAACTCCGAATGCTTATACGTTTTATCGGGGTGGTGAATACGAAAAGTTGAAAAAAGGTGACAAACTGCAGCCACGCGAAGATATTCTGTCAATTGCCGAACTGCGCCGCATCGTATCACCGCATTTCACGATTCAACAGCTGTATACGATTTGTGCATCGGGGCGAAAAGGACTCTTTCGAATCATCAACTCTCCAACGCTACAACGGTGGCTCCCGTTTTGGTCCAAGATCAACCCTGCCTGTAAGCTCGGTTTGCATACTATATTGGTAGCACAAGCGAAATCGTAAATACTGCGTTGAATAGATGGCGTATTCTGCTAGAGGACCGTTAAGTGAAGCAACTCTCCATTATCGCCGGCGCTCGGCCGAATTTTATGAAGATCGCGCCGTTGATCCGTCCGTTGAAAGACGTCGGGTTTGCGACGAAGATCATCCATTCCGGACAACACTACGACCAAAAAATGTCGCAGACGTTTTTTGACGAGTTGAACATTCCGCACCCCGATCTCAATCTTGGTGTGGGATCCGGTTCGCACATTTGGCAGATCTCCGAAGTGATGCGGCGGTTGGAAACGGAATTTACTGAGAATCCGCCGGCGGCGGTTGTGGTGGTGGGGGATGTCAATTCCACGCTCGCCGCGGCGCTGACGGCCGTCAAATTGGGGATCCCCGTGGCGCATGTCGAATCGGGGCTTCGCAGTTTCGACCGGGCGATGCCTGAAGAAATCAACCGCATCATGACCGATGCGATTTCGGACTGGCTGTTTACCTCCGAACCTTCGGCTCAAACCAACTTGGAACGCGAAGGTGTGCCTGCGGAGCGAATTCATTTTGTCGGCAACGTGATGATTGATACTCTGCTGTCGCATCGGCAACAGGCGCAAGCTTTAAAATCCAGTCGCGAATTGGGGTGCGGCGACAAGGATTATGTGGTGCTCACCTTGCATCGGCCCTCGAATGTTGATGACCCGGAACGTCTGGAATCAATCCTCAGAGCTGTACATGATATTTCAGAGGACTTTCCGGTGCTGTTTCCCATCCATCCACGGACGCGGGGGCAGTTGCAAAAATTCGGCTTCGCCGAACGACACGACTTGAACGGGTACCGCATGGTCGAACCACAGGGGTATCACTCAATGCTCAGCCTGATGGACGGCGCTCGATTTGTGCTGACCGATTCGGGGGGCATGCAAGAAGAGACAACCGCTTTGGGGGTTCCCTGTCTCACGTTGCGGGAAAACACGGAGCGGCCTTCGACGATCGAGAGTGGCAGCAATCAATTGGTCGGCTGGCGGACGGACGATATTCTGGCAGCTGTGGGCCGCATCAAGTCCAGCCCGAATCGTTCGAGCCAAATTCCAGAAAAATGGGACGGTCAAACGTCAACGCGGATTGCGGAAATACTGCACAGAGATTTGGCGTAGTTGCAAGAGTGCTCGAGACGATTCGAGTAGTAAACATCAAGTTTTCGAACAATTCGATCGACTGCCATGTTGCGAACAATGGATCGGTTTGAATCATCGGGCTCAGACGTGTCGTTGGGATGAAATGGTCGCTGATACTGTGGAACACAACCCGGAGCATAGCGAATTCGCCGACCGTCGGTTGACGGTCGCGTTTGTCGTCCACAATTTTAGTGTGGGCGGTCTGGAGCGGTGTATTGCGCGGTTGGCGAACGCATTGGATCGGCGGCGATTCCGGCCGGTGATTATCTGTTTAGACAAAAACGGTACAGCAGCACAGTGGCTTGAGCGAGACGATATTTCGGTGATTGAATTGCACAAGAAACTGGGCAACGATTTTGGTGTAGTACGTCGTTTGGCAAGAACGTTACGCGACAAGTCGGTCGATATCGTGCACTCGCACAATTGGGGCACTTTGGTGGAAACAACTTTGGCCCGCAAATTGTCCGGAACAGCGATGCACATTCATGCGGAACGAGGCATGGAGCTCGATGCTTTGAATTCATCCTCCTGGAAACGCAAGTTGCGAGGAAGGGCTACGCGGTGGGCCTTGGAGCGGTCCGATTGCGTGGTTGCCGTTGCGGAGGCGGTTCGCCGACAAGTGCTTCAGCGGTGCGGTCGTTTGCATCAAGAGATTCTGGTCATTCCCAACGGAGTGAGTCGCCCAGAGATTGATCCTCAGGGGCCGACTGCAGAAGAGATCCGCCAACAATTTTCGATTCCGAGCGATGCGGTCTTGATTGGCAGCGTGGGGCGGTTGGTGCCGGTCAAGGATTTTGGACTCGCCATCGATGCCGTCGCGCGTCTGGCCGGTAACGGTCGCAACGTGCATTTGATGCTTGTCGGAGATGGATCGGAGTTGCCCCGTTTGACGGATCATGCAGCAGCGTCCGGTTTGGCAGACAATATTCACCTCGTCGGTCATCGCGAAGATGTGGGGAATTGGCTAGCTGCTATGGACGTCTATGTGAATTGCAGTTTGAATGAAGGCATGAGCCAATCCGTCTTGGAGGCGATGTCGACTGGGTTGCCATTGGTCGTGACCGACGTGGGCGACAGCGGCTTGTTGGTGGGTGGTGAAAAGGCCGTGGGACGCGTCGTACCGAGCGGCGACGTCGAGGCATTTGCAGCGGCGCTCGACGAGATCATCTTGGATGAAACATTGCGTCGCGAATTGGGGCAGCGATCGGCCTTGCGTCACCAGGAGTGTTATAGCTTAGACGGTATGATCGAGCGGTATGAAGCACTTTATGAGACTTTGTCGGGTGCGCAGTCTTGCGTGGGCGACAGCATTCAATCTACGGAGCCCGTGACGTGAGTATTTCACTCGTCGCATTCCTAGCACTATTCGTCCTATTTGGCTTGCTTGCTTTTATGCGGCCAGCGTGGGGCGTTTGTATGTATATGCTGACCTTTTTCGCATCCCCTCCGTACTGGTGGTGGGGCCGCGATATTGCCACATATCGTTGGAATCTCTACGGCGGTGTTGGTCTGCTGATCGCTGTACTCATATCCAGGTCGGTCAATCCCAACTCAAATCAACCGACAACTCCCAAGACCCGGCGGATGATCACGTTGGCGACGCTATTGCTCGTCAATGCTACGGCCGTGCATTTTCTATTGGCTAGGAATTGGGGGGTCAGCTTTGGGAGTTACGAACTTGTCGCGAAATTCGTCTTGTTGTTTTTCATGATGATCGCAGCGATTCGGACGGAAAGTGATTTCAAGTTGGTCATCATGACCTTGATCATTGGGATGGGGTACATTGGTTGGGAGGCCACTATCAACGATCGGGGCAAGATGGTTGCCGGACGGTTGGAAGGAGTGGGAGCACCAGGCGCTCTGCATGCCAACGAACTTGCTTCACTGGCGGTAACGATCATTCCGCTGGCAGGTTCGGTTTTTATGGCTGGCAGTCGATATCAGAAATTCACGGTATTTTTGGCCACCCCGTTTATTTTGAACGTGATTTTGCTCTGCAATAGCCGCGGTGCGTTTTTATCGATGATTGCCAGCGGTGTTGCGTTCGCGGTGTTTGCACCAAAAGCGATTCGACGGCGCGCCTTCAAATTGCTTTGTCTAGGGGGCGTTGCTGTTTGGCTGCTGATGGGTGACCCTGAGATTATTCAACGCTTTATGACGACATTCGTCTCGACCGAAGAACTGGATTCGTCCGCAACCTCTCGGTTGCAGTACTGGAAGTCCGGAATCCGGATGATCTCCGACTATCCGCTCGGCGCGGGTGGATTTGGTTTCAAACGCGTTCATGGACCCAAGTATATCAAAGAGGTGAATGATCAAGATTTTGACGGGAGGGCGGTCCACAATGGATACATTAACGAGGCCTGCGAATGGGGCATTCAAGGCTTTCTGCTGAAAATATTGTTCGTCGTCACGGGGTTATTAGTGTTGCGAGAAACCATCCGGAATTGTATTCGCCAAGGCCGTACGGACGAGGCCTTGTATGGCTGTGGAATTGCTGCGTGCATGACGGCATTTCTTGGCACCTGTCTGTTCGGTGACCGTCTGGATGCGGAATGGGGATTTTGGATGATGGCCTTGATTGTTGCTTATAGCCGAATTTACGGGCCTGGATTTCAGCAGTTTGGTCGATCGCAACAGCTGCAGCAAATTCCACAAAATCAGAATGTACCGGCAATGCCCGGATTGCAGCAGCCGGTCGCATCGCCTCAGTATTAATCCCTCGATCCTGATTCCTGAATCTATAAGCACCATGAGTCGATTCCGCTGGTTCCATAAACTCCGGAAAATGCCGCCTCGCGAAATTCGTACGCGACTGGCGGAGAAGGTGCGCGTGCGGAGAGAGCGGAAATGGTATGGCCATCCCCCCGTTGTCGGCACGCAGAGCGCCGCTGATCTCATTGGCAATTGCCTCAAACTGGTCCCCGGCGCGAAACCTGACCAACTGCAACGACTCAAAACGGAGCGTCCCGAAGAGCACGCGCAACTGGTAACCGCCGCAACAATACGTGCCGAAGCGGTGCTGGCGGGCGAGTGGGAAATTTTGGGCTTCCCGGTCGATGTAAATAACACTGTCGATTGGATGGCCGACCCGCGTACCGACTTTGTGTTTCCACGGCAGTTCTACGCGGATATGTCGTTATACGAAATTGGTAACGGCGTCGATGTAAAGTATGTCTGGGAATTGGGCCGGCATCAGTTTCTGGTCGAACTGGCCCGTGGGTGGCGGTTTGGTGGACAACAACAGTGTGCGGCGCGGGCTCGTGAATTGTTGCTGGACTGGATCGACAACAATCGTCAGTACGAAGGGGTGCATTGGACCAGCGCACTGGAGTTGGCCATGCGGGGCATCTCTTGGATCTGGACGATCGCCACGCTGGCCGATTGGGACGGCTGGCAACCGGGCGACTTCGAATTGATCACGCGCAGCCTGCGCGAACAAGCGGAATATATCGAACACCATTTGTCGTATTATTCCAGCCCGTACAACCATTTGGTGGGCGAAGCGGCCGGGTTGTATTTAATCGGCTGCGCGTTGTCCGGCACACCGGGCGCGGAACGCTGGCAGCAATTAGGGCACCGCGTTTTGAACGAACAGGGGCCGCGGCAATTCTACGACGACGGATTTTGCGTCGAACAGGCGACCGGTTACCACTATTACACGCTGGGGTTCATGTCCCTAGCACTCGTCGCTGCTCGCGATCAGGGTCAGCCAATCAAGAGTTTGGAACCGGTCGTGCAGAATGCCTTTCGGGCGGGGTTGGCCTTTCGGCAACCGGGGGGGCGTTGGCCGGCTATCGGCGACGTCGATTCCGCGCGAGCGATTCCGGTGCACCATGATGATTTCTGGGAATTTGATTCCCTCTGCGTACTGGGTGCCGTCCTCTTCGAGGACCCGAAATTATTGCTGTCGGAAAACACGTTTTCTGAAGAAGCGTATTGGTTATTCGGTTGTGACGCGCAAAAGTTCACGGCGGCAGACGCAAATGAATTGCCGTTCACCGCGACTGTCTTACCCGAGTCGGGTTATACAATCGCCGCCGCGGAGCAAGACTGGATTTGTTTCGATGCCGGACCGTTGGGCGACGGTTTGCATGCCGATGCGACACCCTCGACCGCGCATGGACATGCTGATGCTTTGCAGATACTGTTCCGCCATCAAGGGCGCGATATTCTCGTTGATCCCGGCATGCCGTTTTATTTTGGTGACGACGCTTGGGTCGGGCATTTTCGCTCAGCGGGGGCTCACAATACGATTGACGTCGATGGCATTGAAATGGCCAAACGTGCCGGACGTTTGGCGTGGTCGCACGTAGCGCCGCGACCTCACCTGGATGCACGACTCGCTGACGATGTGTGGCTAATGCGCGGACGCGCTGAATGGGGGGCGGGAACGACTGTCGAACGCAACATCCTGGCAATTCCTGGGCAGGGAATGTGGGTGGCGGATCGCATCACGACCGATCAACCGCGCAGCATCACCTGGAATTGGCAAATGGGCGAAGAGCGATCATTGCCACAGGTGTGGACCAACGGACTGGATATGACAACGTCCGAACAACCGGCCGTCGAGGAGTCACCCGTGGGCTGGTTCGCACCGGGATATGGAGTTCATCAACAAGGGCGGCGGATCCAATGTCAATCACCCGCGACCGACAAGTCCCTAGTCGTCACGTTTTACGGGGACAATCCTTTACCGTTGGATGTTCGAGTCGGCGACCTCACCGTCTCCTGTCCGCTCGACGGCACAGAGGCAACCGGTTTCGCCGTGGATGAGAATGGCGACGAGGTCATTTGGCGAGTGGAAATTGACGGACAGCAGGTGACCTATACAGCGGGTGAATCGAACGCAGGTCAGACAGCCCTTGAGGGCGTCGGCGCTTGGTGCGTGACAAAAACGGTCGAGCAATTGAGTTCCGTCTCCTAGATCGGGCTGGTTAAGGCGTGCGGAGAGTGACTTCCGCCGTAATTTCAACAGTGACTATGCAAACCTCAGTGCCCATGACTGAAACCATGCAAGCAACCGCCGTCGATGCACAACCGCCATCGAAGCAGCAGCGGCGCATTCTTGTGGTGAGTGCGTCATTTCCTTCCTCGGTGATGCCCACCTTTGGCGTCTTCGTGAAGGAACGCGTGCGTGCGATTGCCAAGCTGCCTGGGTATTCCGTTCGGGTGATTGCTCCGATTCCCTATTTTCCGCCGATCAAAAAACTCTCCCGTTGGTACGATTGGTCACAAGTTCCCTTACGTGAAACGATCGACGGTTTGGAGATCGTACGGCCGCGTTACCCGATGCTGCCTAAAGTGGGGGGATATATTCAGGCGAACCTCATGTACCCCGGTGTCTTGCAGGCGGCTAAGCGGATTCGTCGTGAATTCGATTTCGACATCATTGATGCTCACTTCGCCTATCCGGCCGGTGTGGTGGGAACGAAATTGGGAAAACGATTTGGAAAGCCGGTCGTCATCACCGGACGCGGCGAGGACATTCACCGTTTTCCCGAAAGCCCCGTGGTGGGGGATCGCATTCGTTGGGCGATGCGCAATGCCGACCAATTTGTGGGAGTCAGCGAAGAGATTGCGACCAAGATGATTTCGCTGGGAGCCGATCCTGCCCAGACTCGCGTGATCGGCAATGGTGTCGATTGCCAAAAATTTCAACCGCTGCCTCGCGACGAGGCGCGCCGCAAGTTGGATTTGCCCGCCGATGCGCAAATCGTGATCAGTGTCGGCGATTGTTTCGAGAACAAAGGCTTTCACTTACTGGTCGACGCGTTAGGTCGCCTCAAGACCTCGCACCCACAACTGCACGCGGTGATTGTCGGTGGCTCGCCGCGTTACGGGAATGATTACACGAGCGTGATCAATGAGAAAATCGCCGAGCATGGTTTAGAGGACCGCGTGCATTTGCCGGGGCGGCGGCCCCATGAAGAATTGTCGACGTGGTACAGCGCAGCCGATTTGTATGCCATTCTTTCCGCTCGCGAGGGGTCGCCCAACGTGCTGATGGAAGCCCTCGCCTGTGGCCTACCGGCCATCGGCACACCGGTGGGCGGCATTCCCGAAATCCTGAATGACGACCGGTTGGGATCTGTCCTCCCAGAGCGGTCCGCAACTGCTGCGGCCGACGGATTGACCGCTGCTTTTGCACGGGATTGGGACCGGACTGAGATTCGGAAAATATTAGAGACCCACGATTGGAGTTCCACGGCACTGCAAGTCGCGGATGTTTTTGATCAGGCTACCGGCATCGTCGATTGAGCTATCGCGCGGCGGTCCCTTTGACCAACGCGGACAACTAAAGATAAGGCAACCTATGTGCGGCATTACGGGCATTTACTATCGAGACAAGGACCGTCCCGCGGAAGAAGGGGTTGTTCGCGCGATGTGCGACGCGATCGTGCATCGTGGGCCGGACGATCAAGGCCAATTTGTCGATGCTAATGTCGGCATCGGCATGCGGCGGCTGTCGATCATCGATCTGGCCGGTGGGCATCAACCGATGTTCAACGACGATCAGTCCATCGCCATTGTTTTCAACGGTGAAATCTTTAACTGTGTCGAGCTGCGTAAAGAACTGGAATCGCACGGACACCGATTTCGCTCGCATAGTGATACCGAAGTCCTGGTCCGCGGTTATGAGCAATGGGGGGACGATCTCCCCAAACGCCTCAACGGCATGTTCGCGTTTAGTATTTTGGATCGCCGGCGTCATCGGGTCCTGATTGCCCGTGACCATATTGGAATCAAGCCGTTGTATCTCTACGAAGATGGCGGGCAAATCGCCTGGGCTTCGGAGATCAAAGCGCTGCTCAAGGTGCCCGGCATCACCGCCGAGCTGGACCGGGCGGCGATGTTCGATTTTCTGCAATTCGGCTATGTCCCCGCTCCTCGGACGATGTTCGCGGGAATCAGCAAACTGGAACCGGCCACTTGTTTGGTCATTGAAAACGGCCAAACCAAGAGTTGGAAATATTGGGAGTTGGATTACACGACCGAGCAACACAGCCTCGGCGATTGGTGCGAGCAATTGCGGGAATTGCTGGAAGACGCGGTCCGATTGCAGTTGATGAGCGACGTGCCGTTGGGTGCGTTTCTGTCGGGCGGACTCGATTCCTCGTCGATCGTGGCGATGATGCACGAACTCGGTGTGGGCAATATTTCTACCTATGCGATTGGCTTTGGCGGCGAAGACGCGTTTCATAACGAGTTGAGCAAAGCGGCCATCGTGGCCAAGAAATTCGAAACGGACCATCACGAAATCGTTGTCGAGCCGAATGTGACGGAGCTGATGTATCCGTTAATTGAACATCTGGACGAACCGATCACCGACACGTCGTTTCTGGTGACGTACTTGGTGAGCAAGATGGCGCGGGAATCGGTGACGGTGATTCTGTCCGGCGTCGGTGGTGATGAAATTTTCGGCGGCTATCGCAGGTACTTGGGTCCGCGACTGCAAAACATGTATCAAATGGTACCGGGGGCAGTCCGCCGGGGGATGGTGATGCCGCTGCTCAACCGCGTGCCGGTTGATCGCGGATCAGCGGTCAAATCGATGTTGCGTTACGCTCGTGGTTTCGCCTCACAGGCGGAATTGCCGCCGCCGGATCGTTATCAAGGTTATGTCAGCGTTTATAACAACGGACAACGTCATGGGATTTTGTCTCCCGAGTTGGCGGAGATGGAGACGCATCACCGCTCACGGCAGGTCGCCGATTATTACGCGGCTGCCGGCAGCCACGACCCGCTGAATCAAATGATGTATGCGGACCTCAAGACAAGCTTGGTAGATAGTCTATTGGCTTTTACCGACAAGATGAGCATGGCGGTCTCGCTGGAAGCGCGTGTGCCGCTGTTGGATTATCGTCTCGTCGAAATGGCGGCGCGGATTCCCTCGTCGATGAAGCTGCGCGGAATGCGGGGGATGAAACACATTTTCAAGGAGTCGATGCGCGGCCGATTGCCAGACAATATCATTACCCAAAAGAAGCAAGGCTTCGGTACGCCGATCAGCCGCTGGTTCCGTTCCAGTCTGCAGCCGCTGCTGCAGGATGTCTTGTCGCGTGAGCGGATACAAAGTCGCGGTTATTTTGATGCCGACGCGGTCACGGCACTCATGGACGACCATATGCAACAGCGCGCCGATCATTCGGAGCACATCTTGGCATTGTTAACCTTTGAGATTTGGCATCAAGTGTATTTGGATTGATGATGATGACTCTTAGCTTAGAAATCCTGTTTTGGGTCAGCTTTGGCACCATCTTTCTGACCTACTTCGCCTACCCGGTGACGTTGTTGTTGCTAGCACCGTTGCGCAAATCGCATGCGATCGACGATGCGACGCCAACGGTGACGCTGATCGTCAGCGCCTACAACGAAGCTGCCGTGATTCGCGAAAAAATTGAGAACTCACTCGCTTTGGATTACCCGCGTGAATCGCTGGAAATTATGGTGATTTCCGACGAGTCGGACGATGGGACCGATGAGATCGTCGAGGAATATGCGGATCAAGGGGTGGTGCTGTATCGGCAGGTGCCGCGACGCGGCAAATCCTTCGGTCTTACGCAGTTTCTCGAGCGGGCAACCGGCGAATTGGTGGTGTTCAGCGATGCCAATTCGATTTATGAACCATCGGCGGTGCGAAAACTCGTACGGCACTTCGCCGAGGAACGGGTCGGGTTTGTCGTCGGGCATCAACGCTATATCGAAGAGGATTCAGCTGCGAGCGTTTCGGAGTCGCTGTATTGGCGGTATGAAACGTGGTTGAAAATCCAAGAAAGCAAAATCGGCTCGGTCGTGTGCGGCGATGGTGCGATTTACGCCATTCGCACGCATTTATTCGAGCCGCTTCGCGAGGATGACATCAATGACTTCACGATTCCTCTAAAGATTGTCCGTCGCGGGTATCGCGGACTGTTTGACACCGATGCGGTCTGCTATGAACGGACGGCGGCCGATTTTGGAGGCGAATTTCGTCGCAAGGCACGCATCGTGAATCGAAGCTTTCGCGCGGTGCTCAGAAATCCCGGCGTTCTCAATCCGTTCCGCGTAGGATTATTCTCCTATCAATTGGTGGTTCATAAATTGATCCGCTGGTTCGTCCCGCTGTTCATGGTCACGATGTTCGTCGCGAACGTGGCGTTGGCAGTGCAGGGGAGTCTGTTTTATTCGGTGGTCTTGGGATTGCATGTCGGTTTCTATCTGCTTGCGTTATTGCGGCTGGTGCCAGCCTTGCGGGATGTGAAGCCGATTTATATTGCGAATTATTTTTGTGTGGTCAACGCGGCTGCGGGACTGGGACTGTTGAACGTGTTGTTCGGCAAAAGCGTCTCGACCTGGAATCCGGAACGTGAGGAACCGCAAGCAACGGTCGCTACCTCCGCAAAGTAAATACTTGGATTGTCGCTCACTTCGATTTTGAATGAGTTGGATTTTGATGGATCTGTTCTGGCACATCCTGTTTTGGTTGTCCTTGGGACTGCTGGTTTATACCCAGCTGGGCTACCTGGCTATTTCGGCGATAATCGCAGCGCTCTATAAGCGTCGAGTTGCGCCCGCGATGAGTGAATGGCCCGATGTGACGTTGGTCATTCCGGCATACAACGAAGAAAGCGTATTGCAATCCAAGTTGGAAAATGCATTAGCGATGGATTATCCCGACGACCGTTTGGAAATCATCGTCGCCAGCGATGGCAGTTCGGATAGTACGGAGGAAATCGCCCGCAGCTTCGCGGATCGTGGCGTGAGGCTATTGGATTTTAGCGATCGCCGGGGCAAGGCTTCGTTGTTAAATGATGCTGCTGCGGCGGCTGAAGGGGAGCTGTTGTGCCTGTGCGACGCCAATGTCATGTTTCAAGCGGACGCGCTCAAGAGAATGGTATCGCGACTGCAGGACACGTCGGTGGGGGCGGTCAGTGGTGATGTCCGCTTGAAGAGTCGCGATTCGAATTTCGGTGAAGGTGAGGCGTTTTATTATCGCATCGAGCGGGCATTACAAACGTCGGAATCGCGAATTGGGTCGATGATGGGTGTGGATGGCGGGATGTATGTGATCCGCCGCGAATTGTTTGAGCCGCTGGCGGCTGACACGATTCTGGACGATTTTACCACCACGATGAACGTTATTCGTCAACGTCGCAGCGTGGCCTATGAACCGCAGGCTGTGGCACACGAAAACGGCACGCCCACTGCCCGTATGGAATTCAAACGCCGCGCCCGCGTGACGAGCGGCGCCATGCAAATCCTCAAACGGGGGCAATGGCCGCCGCTGGCTCGACCGGTGGAGTTATGGCAATTCGTCTCGCACAAACTTCTCCGATGGATTGAACCGGTTTTGTTGATTGCGATACTCGTATCAAGTGCGGTCTTATGGAACAGTGGAATCTTCTATCGAATCGCACTGATTGGGCAAATCATATTTTACCTGCTTGGACTAACTGGTACTCTTGCGGTAACTTTTCGCGAGACGCACCTGGGCGGAATTGTGTTTTATTTCGTGATGAGCCATGTCGCCATGACGGTTGGCATTGTCAAAGGATTATTCAACCGGCAACCAGTGACTTGGGCGCGTACGGAACGCACGCCGACAACTGAAAAGCCGGAGTCAACCAGTACAGCGGTGTCGCAACATCGCTGAATGGCAAGTGCGGTTGTTGTTGGACCCAATGGCCTAACCTAGCCGATATTGAGTGTAGAGTTTTTAGGCAAGACGCATAGCAAACCGGAGTTTGCCGGGGAACACCGACGGACCACCATCGTGTGTCTTCTGAAAACGATTCTGATTAGGGCAACATTGAGGGCAGTGGCAGTGCAAACGGTCTCAGACCACATCACGGCAGTCGAAGTCAAGGCGATCGGCTCCAGCGAGACGTCAGCTTGGGACGATTATGTTGCCCGCCACGTTTCCGATGCGCTGTTTTTTCGCGCCGATTGGGACAAGCCGTTTCAAACGTACCGCTTAACAGTGGAGCGGCTCGCTGCCTTTCGCAACGGCTCCATTGTCGGCGTCTTGCCTATGGTCCATCAACGCAGCCTGCTGTTCGGCAAGCACATGGTTTCGCTACCGTGGTTTGATACGTGCGGACTCCTGGCAGACGATGCCGAAGGCCGCGACGCATTGATGGCTGAAGCGGTCAATCGCGCCACGCAGCGAGGTGTTGACGAAGTGCAATTGCGGCAGCGCGAACCGGCGGAAATTTCGGAGTATGTGCGGACCGATAAGGTGCTCATGCAGTTGGAACTCCCAGCCACGGGTGAGGAACTGTGGGATGGGTTCTCGCCGAAGGTTCGTAATCAAATCCGCAAAGGGCAAAAGGCGGGGATGACGGTCGAAAGCGGTGGCCGCGAATTGTTGGACGATTTTTTCAATGTCTATTCCGTGAACATGCGCGATTTGGGCAGTCCGGCGCACAGCCGCCGATTTTTCCAAGCAGTGCTCGATGCCTTTCCCGAAGAAGCAACCGTGCATATCGCCCGCTTGGAAGGCGCAGCCATTGGCGGTGGATTCACCATGTCCAACGGCGCCGCGTGGGAAATTCCCTGGGCTTCGAGTTTGAGAACATACAACAAACTGTGCGTTAACCATGTGATGTATTGGCACATGTTGGAACAAGCCTGCGCTGCTGGCGCGACATCATTTCGCTTCGGACGCAGTACCCCCGACTCGGGCACCTACAAATTCAAAAAGCAATGGGGAGCTCAGCCGGTCAACCTGTATTGGTATCTGTTACCGGCCAAACCGGGGCTGGTTCCCGATATGTCACCCCCTAAAGACTCATACGGCAAGGCGGCCCAAATTTGGCAAAAACTGCCGGTCTGGCTCACACGCACCATTGGCCCACAGATCATTCGCAAAGTGGCCTAAGCCTGAGCGATTTGCCGCGTACGTAATTCTAAAACCTCGACGATCACTATGACTGCAAACCTGTTAATCACCATCGATACGGAAGAAGAGGGCCTGTGGGGCGGTCAGTACCGCACGCACGGGAACACCGTGGAAAATGTGTGCGCTGGTGTCGGTCGATTTCAAGAATTGTGCGACCGGTATCAGATTCCCCCAACTTACGTGATCGATGCGCCTGTCGTGACCAATGCCGACTGTGTGGATCTGTTGCGAAAGATCCAAGACGACGGACGCGGCGAGATTGGTACACACGTGCACCCCTGGTGCAATCCGCCACAGGATTCCTATTGGGACAAGCAGACTTCGTTTCTCTGTAACCTGCCCGAAAAATTACAACGCGAGAAAATCGTCTGGCTGACTGCCGAAATCGAGAAACAGTTCGGCCGCCGTCCCACCTCGTTCCGTGCGGGACGGTACGGACTCGATATCGTGGGAGCGCGAATTTTACGCGAACTCGGCTACACGGTCGATTCCAGCGTGATTCCCTTCAGTAACTGGTCATCCGAAGGCGGACCGAATTTCGAATACGCGCCGCACACGCCCTATTTCGTCGGCGATCGAGGCCTGTGCGAACGGTGTGAAACCGGTTCCTTGCTGGAGGTTCCCGTATCCGTCGGATTCAATCGTCCCGACTTCCAACGGGCACAAGCGATTCGGAATTTTGCCATGACGCCCTGGTTGCGGCGGATGCGCAGTGTCGGAATTCTCGATCGGTTGGGGATCGTACGCCGCATCAAATTCAGCCCCGAACAGGCGAGGGCACAGGACATGAAACAACTCATCGACGCCTATCTAGCAGGCGGGGCACCGGTGATGGTGATGTTGTTTCACAGCACTTCACTGGTGGCAGGGCAATCGCCCTATGTAAAAACGGCAGAGCGTTTGGAAGAGTTTTTCGCCGATTTGGCGGAAGTGTTCGAGTATTGTTTAGAGCAACGCGGAATGGTGCCCGCCACGTTGAGCGGGTTTGCCGAGCGGTATATACAATCGCCCAGTGTGGCGGCGACATAGTCAATATAGCTGGTTCGTTCCGAATCGGATCGAAGCAGTGACACCTGTAGAGAGGGTGATATCGTGGAGGAAGCGGAACTCATTTCCATCGTGGTTCCTATGTACAACGAGGAGGGCAACGTCCGCCCGTTGTACGAGGCGATCGTCAAAGAATTCGACGAACTGTGGTGCACGTTCGAGTTGATCTTTGTCGACGACGGCAGTCGGGACGAGTCGGTGGCAACTGTCAAAACATTGCACGACGCGGACTCGCGGGTCAAACTGGTGCGCCTTTCGCGGAACTTTGGCTGCCAGATGGCCATTTTTGCTGGCTTGGAACATGCTACAGGACACGCCGTAATCGTGATGGACGCCGATCTCCAGCACCCACCAGAAATCATCGGCCGGATGATCGAACTTTGGAAGGAAGGGTTTGAGGTCGTCTATACGATTCGCGAAGAGACTGAAGGAATCGGTTTTTTCAAACGGCTGACATCCTCGGCGTTTTCCAGATTACAACGCCGTTTGGGAGCCACGACGTTGGAGCCAAATGTCTCGGATTACCGCCTCATGGATCAACGGGTTGTCAAACTGATCGTCGCTATGCGCGAACGCAAACGGTTTTTCCGCAGCATGGTCGAATGGGTTGGTTTTCGACAAACGGGAATCCCGTTTGTGGCAGCAGAACGATTCAGCGGCAATACGAAGTACAGCTACACCAAGTTGATCGGTTTGGCTCTCGATGCGGTGACGTCGTTTTCGACGCTGCCGCTAAGATTGTGCACGTATGTCGGATTTATCGCCGCGGTCAGCGTCGTGCCGTATGCCCTGTGGGCTATTTATGTCCGTCTTTTTACTGAAGACAGCGTCCACGGGTGGTCGTCGATTATTGTTGCCGTGCTGTTTTTAGGAGGGGTGCAACTCATCTCACTGGGGATTCTCGGAGAGTATGTGGGGCGCATTTATGAAGAAGTCAAAGGCCGCCCACTGTACATCACAAGTGAAACGTGTGGTCTTTGCGATTCTACGAACAGTCCTCCGGACAATCGCAAGGCCACCACGGCAACTACACAAGAAGTCTCTAAACAGAATACAGCAAGCGAAACGCTCGCTCGAAATTGAGCGAGCCGCTTCCAGAATAATCATGACTTTGGCAGTATTATCGTGAAACAACTCATCATCAATGCCGACGATCTGGGGATCTGTGAATCAGCGAACCACGCGATTCAACGCAGTTTCACCGATGGAGTGCTGACCAGCGCGAGCTTGATGGCCATCGGACCTGCGTTTGACCATGCCGTGGCAACAGTTGTGAATCCTTTCCCGGACCTCGGCATCGGGTTGCACGTCTGTTTAACAAGCGGTCGTTGTCTCACACCGCCAAACAAGATCGGCCAATTGGCCGATGAAAACGGTCGACTACGCGTTGGGTTTGCTGGATTGTGCCGATTGGCAATGACCAACGACGGACGGATACAAATCGAACGGGAGTTGGACGCGCAATTCCAGCATATTGTAGATGCCGGATTGGTGATCGATCACGTCAACAGCCACCGTCACGTTCATATGATTCCGGGGATATTTTCAATCCTTGCCCGCCTTGCCACAAAATATGGCTGTCCGGCGATTCGAGTGTCCGATGAAAGAATTAGGCGTCGTGCAAACCTCTTTAGCCCCAGTCGGATGATCACCACCCTGAGCAATGCTCCCAAGCAAATGATCCTGGGAATGTTTGCGACGCGGGCACGGAAACATGGGCATTCCCTGCTGACTTGTGACCGGACATTTGGAATCCTGGGCAGCGGTAAAATGAATCTTGCAGCCATGTCCGCAGTAGTTACAGCGACAACGGTAGGCACCTATGAAGTCATCACCCACCCCGGAGAATTGGTCAATGCATTGAACGATGAATTATCACAGGGGGATCGCCGGTTTTGGAATTCTTCATTCCGAAATCAGGAATTACAAGCACTACTCGATCCTAGATTCAAGGCCTGGATGGAGATCAATCACGTCCAACCGGCAAGGTACGCGGACATCGCCTGCCTCGCAAGCAATCGCAAGGTTTGTCCTCTTAGCGAGCAGCAAGGCAGCGATGAGAATGCGCCGCAGGTTGACTGCGGGGCTTCCGCAAAAACCGGCAACCACAAACACAACTAGACATCGGCATTTCCCAGCATCGCACTTCACCGTCGCTTTCGACGCAGCAGATCTCTAAATACCCTTCGCCATTTGAGCAGGAATTGCACCACAAACTCGCCAGCGCGGCCAAAGTGTGACCGCATCTTAGAAATTTCATTTACCGGACGAATCACCACACACCGAGCTGACTTTTTGAATTATTGCATCACAGGAAGCTTCCTCCATGACTGAGACTTCATCTTCTTTGCAGCCCAAGGAAAAAACGTCATTCTTCCCAGGCTGGGGCCACGTTTGTCTTTTTCTGCTTGTCACCTTGACCAGCCTCGTGCCGATTTGGATCACGACGCACTTTCCGTCCCAAAACGGACCATGGTATTTGTTGATCGTGCACATGTTCAAGGAGTTTCAAAACCCCGCCTACGATTATTCGGAGTATTACCAGATCAATTGGCACCCGGTCCCCCATATGTTGCACAATCTCGTCGTGTACTGCCTCAGCAATCTATTGCCCCTGCTGACGGCAGAGAAAGTGGCGTTGAGCATCTATGTGGTGGGGTTTCCGCTGAGCATCTTCTATTTCCTATCAGCCGCGTCGCCACGGAACGTGATCCTGGGATATTACGGATTTTTGATGGTACATACGTATTCCTTCTTCCGCGGATACCATAACTTTTCGTTGGCACTTGTTCTGTTTTTCACGGCGTTCGGTTATTGGTTGCACCACCACCGCAAGTTAACTAAGAAGAATTTTGCTGTACTAGCCGTCCTGTCTGCGTTGCTGTATCTGTCACATCTATTTGTGTTTGGGTTGCTCGCCTGTTGCATCGGGTTTTATGTGCTCATCGAAACTCATAGCTTTAAAAAAGGGACTATCGCAGCCGTGTGTGCCACTTGGCCTGGTTGGCTGTTATTCGTCGACTATTTCATTCTGACGAAAACAAAATCCGAATGGATTGATCACGAAGACACAGTGTTCCTTTTGCCTCATGTATTGCTAGAATATTTCGTACGAAAATATTTTTACACAATTTCGCTTCCCGTCTACATCCTGATGGCCCTGCCGTGGATGTTGGTGCTTGGATTGGTGGTCCGCAAGATCATTCACATGTACCGCGAAAAAAATAATTCCGTGCGCGGCGTATTGAGTGACCCTCTTATAGCACTACTTGCCGTACTGCTCGTCAGCTTTTTTATAGTCCCCTACAAATTCTTGGCATGGCATTACGTTAACCTACGAATGATCCCGGTGATTTGTGGTGTTATGTTGGCCTGCGCCGGAGCATCCATCGAAATCAACCGCCGGTTGTTGGGCGGAATGGTGATGGTCGTGTGCGGTGCAGCGATCTGCGCCAACGTGCTACTCGCCAAGGAAGTGGTGAAGATGGACCAGGAATTGGCCGTCTATATGTCAGGAATCGAGCACTATGACGGCAACACGCCACTACTGCCGATTCATATTGAAAACCCTCCCCATGGCCAAGTCCGCCCACTCACCCGAGCGTATGAATATTACAATATCGCCAAAGGGGGCGCGAACGGACGCGGCGTGGCTAATGTGAATACGCTAGTTTCCATGTGGTATCACGAATATCCCGTCTCTAATATGTTTCCCAAAATCGATAAGAACAATCCGGAAAAGTCGATGCGCCGCATTCGCCAAACTTACGGCTATGTTCTCGTCTATGGCGAAGACCTGGATCTGGTCAAAAATTTAGAAGCCAATCAATTTGAATTGGTTCACCACAATCAAAAACTGCGGTTATTCAAGAATCGCGGAAGCGATCTTGAGGCCCCGAACTTCAGGAAAGACTAATGCTTTGTCAATTTTGGATTGTGGGATTACCTATCTTCGACAAGTACTTCCGTGGGCGTGCGAATCAGCGATAGCGACCTCGGATTCAAAGTCGGTCAACGCACTACTGGCGTAACCTTCTCGATTTGTCGTGCGACAATTTCCCAATCCCGGCCGAAACTCTACTAAATTCATGCTTGCCGAGAATTGTTTGCGATAACAATTTGGCAAGGTGATGTCGTCGGAATTGTCATTGCTACAGAAACTTCCCCACCAGAAACGCACGATGCCATTTGAAATCGTAGAGGAATCGTTAGACGTCGCCCGCGATGACGCCATCGCCGTATTGGACGCCACTCGGCAACATGCGGTCGATCGGTCGCGGTTTCAATGGCTGTATTGTGACAATCCCGACGGCCCCGCCGTGCTCTGGGCCATTCGCAAGACAGAAACGGGCGAAATGGCTGGGTTTACCGTCGCCCTTCCGCGGCGGATGCTTGTCGATGGCCAGTTGCATCGCGCCTGGAACGGAGCCGATTTTTCGATTTTACCTCGATTTCGCACTTTGGGACTGGCTCTCAAGCTGCGCCGCGCAGCCAAGAACGGGGTCGATGACCAGCGCGTCGATTTTCTGTATGCCCATCCCAACGAAAAAATGGCCGTCATCCACGCTAAAGTCGGACATTCTCCGATCGGCGAGATGGTCCGCTATGCCAAGGTGCTCAGAACCGCACCGTACATCCAGCGCAAAGTGGGAAACAGCGCACTGGCAGCTGTGGGGGGAGCCATGCTCGATCCACTGTTGCGAATTGCCGGAGCGGAGACCCGCCACCGTGCAAAATGCAACACTTCGCTGATGGACATCGCAAACATTGATGAGCGCTTTGACGAACTATTTAACAATGCCGCACCGCAACGCGGCGTGATCGGGGTCCGCGATTCAAGTTATTTGCGTTGGCGCTATGCCGAAAACCCGCTGGAAACAGCACAAGTCATCATCGCCGAGCAAAATGGACAACTTTGCGGTTATCTCGTGATGACCACCCAAGAGGATATGGGCGTCATCAAGGATCTGTTTCCGATGGATCGACCCGAAGTGGCGCGCGACTTGCTCGTTACAGCTATCCAACAGGGCCGCAAACAGGGACTGAACAGCCTGTCGTTTACCATGTTGTGTTCAAATCCCTTAGTTTCTTCGCTGGTGGAGTTCGGGTTTCGTCAAAGAAGCGGATTGTCACAAATGTACGGATATGCACCGGAATCCAGCGAGCTCCGAGCGACTGTGTTGGACGCCAAGGCTTGGTGGTTGACGGTCGGAGATCGCGATGTTTAACCGGTGTATCCGTCAAATCATTCTCGCGCATTGACTTCCGGCAGAGGAACAGCCCCCGTAAATTGGCCAGATTGCGGTCCATGTGTCAGTATGGAGTGATTATGCGGTGAACGTAGAAACGAGATATTTTCGCCCCGAAACTACAAAGCACTGAGTGGACTGATGTGCAGGTTAGAGGGTATTGTGCTATTCTTTTTCCGCGTTTGCCATATTCGACGGGTTGATACGCCTGATTCTAGCCGATCACGTACTTTCCCTAAGAGAAAATGACCCTAAGCGTTTTGTACAATCCACGCGAGCTAACGCGGAGTTTTCTTGTTGATGGGTTGAGGCAAATATTAGAGCGATTGATGTGTCGGTCTTTTTTATTTCTTCTCCGTGTTGATTAGCAATAGATGAAAAACGAAATTCGAACGTACTTGACGAATAATCGCGCCTCATCCGAGGCAGGCCAATTCGACGATCAGGAGTCACTGCTCGAGGCAGGAGTCATTGACTCAATGGCTATGGTCGACTTGATTGCCCACTTGGAAAAAACGTATTCGATCACGATCGACGAAGACGACATGGTGCCCGAAAACTTCGATTCGGTCGAAGCAATCGTGGCGTATGTTACCAGTAAACAAGGTTAGCAGCACTGCTTCAGTGATTTGTAGTTAATCAACCGTACGGAATGACAATGTCTGAGATTCACGTCGAACTTCCTTGGGGGGCTTGGTACCGCGACGAATTACATCGTCTGCAGTTGCCCGGTCATTGGGAAGTTGACGTCTTGGCACCTGCCGGAGGACCGGCATGCACGCCGCAGGACATTCAAGCAGCAATCACCGCACCGATTGATAGCCCACCGCTGACGGAGTTGGCCGCTGGAAAAACGTCGGCTTGCATCGTGATCGATGACATGTCCCGACCCACTCGTACAGCCATGATTCTGCCGCCGTTGCTGGAACAATTGCGGCAGGCCGGCATTGCCGATTCAGCAGTCTCCATCGTGATGGCCACTGGTTCGCATGGAAATGTTCCGGCGGAGGACATCGCCAAAAAAGTCGGTCCGGAAATCGCAGCGACCTATCGCGTCGAATGCCACGATTGCCGCGGCGACTTGGCTTCGACCGGCATTGCCTACGGCGACCGCGAACTACGCGTGAACCGCACATTTTACGAAGCGGAATTGAAGCTGGGCATCAGCTCGATCCTGCCGCACTCCTTCGCTGGTTTCAGCGGCGGCGCAAAACTCGTTCTGCCTGGATTGACCGACGTCGAGGCGACCGCCCGCAGTCACAAATTTGTGCAACTCGGTTTGCGAGGCGGAGCAGATCCCGACCGCAACAAATTCCGCAGCGAAGCCGAACAACTCGCGCGGACTCTCGGGATGGAATTCATTGTCTGTGTCGTGAGCAATCAACAACGCGATCCAAGTCATGTATTCGCCGGCAACATCGTGGCCGCGCATCGCGCCGCCTGTCATGCCGCCTCGGGGGTTTTCTCAACGGAATTGCGACGCGACTACGATTGCCTGATTCTCAATGCCTACCCGAAAGACAACGACCTGATCCAAGCTGAAAACGTTTTCATCGCCTTGAAGACCGCGAAGTCACCCACCGTTGGCGACGACGGTGTGATTGTGATAACGACTGCTGCGTCGGAAGGAGTCGGACAGCATGGTCTGTTCGAGCCGGGAGGCCTGAGCTATCGTGCTCCGCAGCCCAAGCGTTTTTTGAAAAACCGTGAGCTGTGGCTGTATGCCCCCACGGTCACCACACAAAACGCACGAGCTCTCTATTGGGAGGGCTATCCTGTCTTCCAACGGCCGGAGGAACTGACGGCCGCCTTGGATCAGCGGTTCCCGCAGCCAACGCGCTGCGGTGTCTTCCCGTGTGCTCCCATGCAACAGGTCAGCGACGCGCGCGGCGCGGTGATGGGGGTGGCGGTATGAAAACACTCTTCGCACAATTTGCAGAACGCGTGGCGGCAACACCGAACCGCGTAGCGGTCCATCACCGCAATTGCGACACGACCTATGCGGACTTAGCCCGCAGCGCCGCAGCAGTCGCCGCATGGTTACAAGCACAAGGCCTGCAACATGGCGATCGCGTTGCGGTGCTGATCCCCAATAGTGCAGCCTTCGTTGCCGCCTATTTGGGAATCCAAGCCGCCGGGGGCGTGGTTGTTGCTCTCAATCCAGATACGACTCCGCACGAACTCACCAACACGCTGGGCGATTGTGCACCGTTTGGCATTGTCACCGGCGCAGCGGCGGAAGTGCCTTTGTCGCAGATTGCTGAAAAATTGCCGAGCGTTCGCGTCGTGGTTCGTGTGGATGACAAACCGGCACCCGTTTTTCCAAAGTCCTGGCAAATCGCCGCCTGGGCCGATGCCGAGCAACACCCCGTCACACAAACACCAGCGCTGCCGCAGCTGGATGACATCGCGCAAATCATTTACACATCCGGCACGACCGGTAAGCCCAAGGGTGTCACGCTCAGCCACGGGAACGTCGCTGCCAATTGCGCTTCGATCGTCGAATATCTGAGCCTCTCGGCCGACGATAGCGTGTTGGTCAGTTTGCCATTCTTCTATTCCTACGGAAACTCGTTGCTATTCACACATTTGGCCGTCGGGGGTCGATTGGTGTTAGCATCCGACACGGTGTTTTGGAACCGCGTGTTGGATTTGATGCAACGCGAAAGGACCACCGGATTTTCCGGAGTCCCTTCGACCTATGCGATGTTGCTGCACAAATCCGATTTTCGCACACGGGAGTTTCCTGAGCTAAGATATCTCACATGTGCCGGTGGAGGACTTGCGCCGGCCGTCGTCGATCGGTTGCGAGACGTTGTGCCGAACGTCGAATTGTTCTTAATGTACGGACAAACCGAAGCAACCGCCCGGCTTTCGACTTTGATGCCAAATGAAGTCGACACAAAGCTGGGATCGATTGGCCGGGGGATTCCCGGAGTCGACCTGTCAGTGCTCGACGAGACGAATTCCCCAGTTCAACCGGGCGAAGTGGGAGAGATTATCGCGCGCGGCGAAAACCTCATGCAGGGTTACTGGAACGATCGCACGGGAACCGCGCGCGTCATTCGCGAAGAAGGTTTGCGGACGGGCGATCTCGCCAGAGTGGATGAGGACGGATATCTTTTCATCGTAGGCCGCAAGTCGGATATTATCAAAAGCGGCGCCTATCGAATCAATCCCAAGGAATTGGAAGAAGTCATATTAAAATTGCCGGGCGTCGCCGAAGTGGCCGTCGTGGGTCTGCCGGACGAAATCCAAGGCGAATCCATCGTGGCCTTTGTCGTGCATTCGGCCAATGAAGTAGAAACGACAGCGGAGGTGATTTTTGAACATTGTCGAAAACATCTGCCGCGTTACAAAATGATCCGCGACGTGCGATTTGTGGACAGCCTCCCCAAGACACCAAGCGGAAAGATCAGAAAAAATGACCTACGAAATGTAGACAACTCGGTGCCTGCTTAAGTGAGTAGAACCTGTTTCAGAATCTGGTGGCCGCATGTTCCGAAAACGTGCAAAACAGCGTCAACGGGACGCGTCAAAAGGTTTTTAAACGACGGAATGAGAAAATTGCCGTGAAATTCACAGAATTACCACAATGACATTTACATAGGTATCACAACCTAAGAAATTAGAGGCTTATCGCCGCTCGGGCAGCTAAGCCGCAAAATCGGGCCATGTAACGGAAAACAAGTTTTTTTGGGCAGTCCTAGACATGGTGCCGTTGGTTAAGAATCGCCATCGGGACGATAAAAGACCGCGCACCATCGATAGACAACCGTGGAGATCCACCAGGAGCCGGCCCCATGTTCAACATGAAAAAAATGAAAATCACAAAAGCACAAACCGTCCGTTTAGCAGCCGACGCTGCTCTGATCAATGTCGCTTTTATCGCTGCATTGGCGTTGCGATTCTTCCTGTTTGTCGCCATGCGACATCAAACTCAGGTCGACTACGAAAACGAGTTCTGGTCGCTGGTCACCGCCTATTGGCAAAACGCGATTCCACTGACGTTAGTCTCGCTGGTGGTCTATTCGCTCAGCGGATTTTATACCTACAGCCGCGTCTACCAGGGGCGTTATAAAGCTCTCGTCGTGGCACAAGCCGTCGCCCACAGCTATTTGATTTATGGCGTCGCAGTCTATTTTCTGGCCGACCGGCTCGACATGGTCGAAATTCCGCGGATTGCGTTCGTCATGGCCTGGCTGATGAACACCGGCCTCACACTGGCCTCGCGAACATGGACATCGGTTTGGGAAAAAGTCGTACGCCCTGAACGGGACGCCAAGTTGCGGGATGTCGATTCTAAAGTCCGCAGTGTCCTCGTCATCGGTGGAGCCGGTTACATCGGTTCAGCCTTGTTGCCGAAGCTGCTGGATAAAGGCTACCGCGTTCGCGTGTTGGACATGTTTCTGTTCGGCCAAGAGCCGATTGCCAAAATAGCCAATCACAAAAACCTAGAACTGGTTTCTGGCGACTTCCGTCATGTCGAAAAAGTGGTCGAAGCCATGCGTGGAATGGATGCCGTCGTGCATCTGGGAGCCATCGTGGGGGATCCGGCTTGCAATCTCGATGAACGCGTGACTGTCGCCGTCAATCTGTCGGCCACGCAAATGATCGCACAAGTGGCCAAAGCTTCAGGGATTCGCCGCTTCGTCTTCGCTAGCACCTGTTCGGTCTACGGAGCCTGTGATGAGCTTCTCGACGAACGCTCGGAAGTCGAACCGATCTCGTTGTATGGACACACGAAACTTGCCGCGGAAAATGGCCTGAAGAACATGGCGGATGCGAATTTCGCTCCCACCTTGCTCCGGTTTGCCACGATCTACGGTCTCTCGGGACGGACACGGTTTGACCTGGTGATCAACGTCCTTTCGGCCAAGGCCAAAGTCGACGGGCAAATCACTGTGCATGGTGGTGACCAATGGCGGCCGTTCGTCCATGTCGACGACGCTGCACTGGGCGTATTCACAGCCCTTGAAGCCCCGCTGTCAGTCGTCGGAAACCAAACCTTCAATGTCGGCTCGGATGAGCAAAATCACACGATTGGCGAAATCGGCCAAATGGTCAAAGACCAAGTCTTTACCGCCGAATTGATTTGCGAGGAATCAAACACCGACAACCGCAATTACCGAGTTAGCTTCCAAAAGATCCGCAACCTGCTGGGCTTTACACCGGCATGGACGATCGAATCCGGGATCAGCCAAGTTCTCGAAGCTGTTGCCAGTGGAGAAGTCCAAGACTACCGCGACGACAAATACAGCAACGTCAAATTCCTTAGCGGTTCCAGCGTGATCGAATTGGTTCGCGCCGACGACGATTGGTCGAAGCTGCTCACTGAGACGAACGACACGTCGCAAGTCCCTGTTTAGGGACGAATCGCTTCAACGCCTATCCATTGGGCCTCCTCACAATCGCGTGGAGAGGCCCATGGTTGTGCCGTCGACCGTGCATCGAAGAAAATCTGTCTCCGCGCTGCCTGCAGTGCGTCAGGCGGTCGAGAAACGATGCTCTTTGCAGCACTATCGCCGGTGCGATTCGTATGACCGTCCAAAAAATTAGTACCTGGGCGGCCCACACTGCGCCGAAGCGTGGATTGTCAGGTATATTTACCGGTCGGCGCTGCCGATTTTCTTTGATTGTCAGACTCACCTAATCCCAGAGGATTGGCAAATTGACCAAAACGACGACACTGGCCCAGCATAAAATCCCTTTTTTCCTGCCGACCATCGGTGAAGACGAAATCAATGAAGTCGTCGACACGCTCCGTTCGGGATGGTTGACCACCGGTAAAAAAGCAAAGCAATTCGAGCAAGAATTCGCAGACCGCGTGGGGGCGAAACATGCCATTGCCGTGAACTCTTGCACAGCTGCGTTGCACTTGGCGCTCGAAGCACTCGGCATTGGTCCCGGGGACGAAGTGATCGTCCCAACGTTGACGTTCGCCTCAACAGCCGAAGTGGTCGTGCACCTGGGGGCAACACCGGTCTTGGCCGATTGTCGACCCGATACGCTCAACATCGACCCCGCTTCGATCGCCGCGAAAATCACCTCAAAAACCAAAGCGATCATTCCAGTCCACTACGCCGGCCAACCGTGCGATATGGACGCGATTCACGCGATCGCCCAAGAACACAAATTACCCGTCATTGAAGATGCGGCGCACGCAATCCCGGCGCGGTATGGCGAGCGGACCGTAGGAACCATCAGCGACATCACCTGCTTTTCATTCTACGCGAACAAAACCATCACCACCGGTGAAGGGGGGATGGTCACAACCGATTCAGACGACCTGGCTGCCCGGATGCGGATCATGTCCCTGCACGGCATCAGCAAGGACGCCTGGAAACGCTTCAGCGCCGAAGGCTCGTGGTATTACGAAATCACCGCTGCCGGATTCAAACACAACATGACCGATGTGGCTGCATCGATCGGCTTGCATCAACTCCGGCGGTGCGACGAATTTTGGGAAGGCCGCACCCGCTCCGCCGAGTTTTACAATCGCGCATTCGCCGACGTTCCTGAAGTCCAAACGCTCACGGTTGACCCTCAAAATCAGACCTCTTGGCATTTGTACGTGATCCAATTGCACCTGGACAAACTCTCCATCGATCGCGGCGAATTCATCAACCGCCTGACCGCCGCCGGCGTGGGGACGAGCGTGCATTACATGCCGCTGCACATGCATCCCTATTATCATGAGACGCACGGTTACCAAGTCGATGACCTGCCGGTGGCCAAGTCTGCTTTCGAACGGATGCTATCGCTGCCGATTTATCCGCGACTCAGCAACGACGACCTGAAATACGTAGCCGATACCGTGCAGGCGATCGTGGCGGAGACGCGTTCATGATGAAACGCATGTTTGATTTGTTGGTTTCGTTTTGCGGGCTTTTGTTGTTGTGGCCGGTGCTGTTGGTTTCAGCGGTGTTGATCAAATTGACGTCGGCCGGGCCCGCCTTGTACCGGCAACAACGCATGGGGCTCAATTTCCAATCCTTCGACATCCTCAAATTCCGTACGATGGTCGTCGATGCCCACAAATTGGGGGGACAGATCACCGCCGGTCGCGACCCGCGCATTACTTCGGTCGGTCATTTTTTACGCAAGACAAAAATCGACGAACTGCCGCAATTGATCAACGTCTTCAAAGGCGAAATGAGTTTTGTTGGACCGCGTCCAGAAGTACCCCGTTATGTGGAAATGTTCCGGGACGACTATGCGGAACTGTTGAAAGTCCGTCCGGGCATTACCGATATCGCTTCGCTCAAATACCGGCACGAGTCCGAACTGCTCGGGGAATCCGAAAACCCGGAAACCACATACGTCCAAGAAATCCTTCCCGATAAAATCGTTCTCGCCAAAGAATACATCCGCCGCTCGTCGATCCTCTTCGACCTGAAATTGATTTTTAAGACTGTATTGCGCATGGCGGAGTGAATTCCCGTTTGGGGGCAACGGTAGGTGCAGGCCGGTCGGTGGCCGAGTTGCAGTTTATGGTTTTCGGTCCTCAGCGGCAGGACAACAGGATTCAACGTGCGGCTGACTGGTCGTGATAATTAGGATCTACTGGGCTCGACTTGGATTCGTGAATTAAGCGTTTTAGACGGCCGTATCTTTCAAATCCCATGAAATTACTCTTTCTCAAAAAACGCGAATCGCTGCTTGTGGGCTGGGGAGCAGTTCTGGGCTTCAATGTTGTGCCCCGTGGACGTCGTACGGGCGGTAAGCAACTGACTAGCGCTAATCGAAGTGGACTTCGAGGCTTTCCTCTGCTGAGTCGGTATCGTCGCCCAACAACTCAGCCGCGTACCTATCTCGGACTCTGCCGCGCAGCAGCCATTTTCCTGGGACTGGTCTACACATTCGGTGCGCGGTATCGCATGTACCCCGATACTGTTTCCTATCTCGACATGGGAGACGCCTACCTCCGGGGAGACTTTGCCAACGCACTCAATGCCTATTGGGGAGCCTTGTATTCCTGGTTTCTAGGGGCTGCCGTGGCCATGTTCGATCCTTCCCCCCACGGCGAAGTCCTGCTGGTTCATGCAGTGAATTTTTCGATTTTCCTGTGTTCATTGGTAGCATTTGAGTTTTGCTTGCGAAGCGTATTCGATTCGCAAGCAATATTGCGCGGCACGGGGAATCTGAAACTTGCACGGACTGGTCTCGTGGTTTTGTTGTATGCGCTCTACACCTGGTCAGCATTGGAATTGGTCACGGTTTCCATCCCTACGCCGGATCTCTGTGTCTCTACGGTGGTCTTGCTTGTGGTCGGAATCATCGCGCGGATTCGTGCAGGGAAATCATCTCTAGGCATATTCGGTGGATTAGGATTGATTTTGGGTGTCGGCTATCTTGCGAAAAGCGTAATGTTACCCTTGGGATTCGTGTTTCTAGCAACCGCTTGGATCTCCTATGGACGTCGACGTGGACTGACGAGTCGGATTCTCATATCCTCGTGCGGCTTCGTAGCCGTAGCCGCATTACTGATCGTTCCATTATCTCTGTCCCATGGACGATTCACATTTGGCGAAAGCGGCCGGATGAACTATGCCTGGCACGTCAATCGGGTGCCGCACTTTGCGCATTGGGAGGGAAATGTCGCAGCTCATGGCGTCCCGCTTCATTCAACGAGGAAACTCCCCACCAACCCGGTCGTTCACGAGTTTGCGACGCCGATTTCCGGGACCTATCCACCCTGGTATGCCCCCGCTTATTGGTATGAAGGAATTCAGCCGAAATTCAACCTCCAACAACAATGCGTTGCCAGCCTGCAAATTGTGCGCGACGCCTCCGTCGTGCTCTTCAAAGAGCAATCTTACGTGGTCGGGATGGTATGGGGACTCTTCGTATTTTCATTAATATCGGCAAAAATACAAACTCAAAAAGGCTGGCGCGCTGTTCTCAATAGCCTGAGGTCACAGTGGTATTTGTTTCTTCCAGCGGCTACTGCACTTGGCATGTACAGTCTGGTCCATATTGAAATTCGCTACCTCGGCCCGTTCATATTTTTAATTCTTATGGGACTCGTCTGGGCAAGCCATCGTCTGGTACAAACAGATGTGTCGTGGGGCCAATACGCTGTCTCTGCCGCTGTTGTCATTTGGGCTCTGTTGGCGGTTGGTGGCGTGCGGGAATTGGCACACACCACTGACGACAGCGAACATTGTCGCGTCGCTGAAGGGCTTTGGCGGATGGGAGTCGAACGTGGTGCCCCGATTGGCCATGTCGGCAACTCGTTTAAGGCCTATTGGGCGCGGTTCGGACGATTTAAAATCGTCGCGGAAATCCTCCCCGCTGATGCCGATTCATTTCTGGCCGGCAATTTGCAAACTAAACAGACGATCATCGATAAATTCCGTTCGTGCGGAGTCCGCGCGATTGTGACAAAGCGTAACGCCCAGCCGGGAGCAGGCTGGGCGCCAATTCCCGACACGCAATATTTTGCCTACTTATTCAGCGCCGAAGGATAACAACGCCCGCATTCCGCCTGCGAGCGACCGGACATGACGATATGAAAATTCTCTTCCTACAGAAGCGACCGCTGTTCCCTGCCGATATGGGGGGCAAGATCCGTACTCTCAACGTCCTACGCTATTTAGCTGCCTGGCACGAGGTTACCTACTTGTGCAACGTGCAAGCGGGGGAGGAACCGGGCGTGCAGGAAATGTGCGATATTGGCCTGCGGGTCGAGACCGTTCCCTGGGTCGAGACGCCGCGGAGTACGCTCAAATTCTATGGAGAACTTGCGGCAAACCTATTCTCCCCGAATCCGTACAACGTCGATAAGGACTACGATCCTCAGTTGCGACGACGAGCGGAGGAATTGCTGGCTGCTGACCAGTACGATATGGTCGTCTGTGATTTTGTACAGATGGCCCGCAACGCCATCGGCCTTCCGGCGGCGGCTAAGGTTCTGTTTGAACACAATGTCGAGGCACAGATCTTTGAGCGGCATGCGCAACAAGACGAAGGTTGGCTGCGCAGGAAATACATGGGGCTGCAATGGCGCAAGATGCGGCGGTTTGAAGGGGAAGCGGGGCAGCAGTTCGACGCCGTCGTCGCCGTTAGCCACCAAGACAAAGAGACCTATATCCGCGATTACAGCTGGGACCATGTGCAAGTGATCGACACGGCGGTCGATCTCGATTTCTTTCAACCCGACCCGGCTGCCGAACAACCGCAACGGATCGTATTTGTGGGATCAATGGATTGGCTCCCCAACCAGGATGGCGTCCGGCATTTCGTGGAACAAGTTTGGCCATTGATTCGTCAGCGTTGTCCCGAAGCCGAATTTCGCGTCGTCGGCCGCAACCCCACGCCGATGGTCGAGCAATTGGGCCGCACACCCGGAGTCGAGATCATGGGCACCGTTCCCGACATTCGCCCCTTCTTAGCCGAAGCAGCATTGGCCGTCGTTCCGCTGTTAGTCGGTGGTGGCACGCGATTGAAGATATTTGAGGCGATGGCCATGCAAAAAGCAGTCGTCAGCACGCCCTTGGGGGCGGAAGGATTGGAAGTCACATCCGGCGACAACGTGCAACTCGCCGACGCCGGCCCTGATTTCGCCAACGCCGTCATCGAGTTGTTGCAAGATGCAGACAAACGCCACAAGATGGCCGCTGCGGCGCGGCAACTGGTCGAAGAAAACTATTCCGCCGAAACAGTCGCTCGACAATTCGAAGCCATTTGCCGCCAAGCCGTGGAAACTCAAAAAACCGCTGCCGGCGCTGTCTGATGACGTTCCACAATCTCCAAAGCGGTTCATCCGCTGTTGCGACGAGAGCAGCCCACCTGCCTGTTTGGCTGTGGTGGGGCGCGGTTGTCGCATATTTTCTGTTGCTCAGCTATCTGTTGCTCACACCGCATCCGCTGTGGTTCATGGGGACGGCCGGTGCAGCGGCTGAGGAGACTGTGGATAGTACGCTGGCGGACTATGCGCAACACGCACTGGCTTATGCCGTGTTGGGGGGACTGATCACCTTAGCCACGGTGGGCAAGACGTTTAGGCTTCGCTGTGGCTGGCTGACGGCAGCAGCGGCACACGGAGTTCTCTGTGAAATCCTGCAACATTTCATTCCCCACCGCCATTTCGGTGCGCATGATGCGTTGGCCAATGCCGTGGGGGTGATGGGCGGTTGGGCAATCGCGATGCTTCTCTGCCGTTTGCCGGTGGTCCGTGCCGTGACCCCATCGGTTTGCATACCTGATCCGGACATCATCCGCGATTGAGCGGCGCGACTGCGAAAATAACAGCGAACTATAACGGCGGGGCGAAGTCGCTTCGCCGTTTCTCTTGCGCTGAACACGTGCTGGTGGCACGCTTTTTCAACCCTCTGCTAGGCCGCGCTAGGGTCAATGCTCGTCGTGATCCCACAGTTTCCCGAAGATCATACGCCCGGCACTGTTTTGCAGGACACTGGTGACGATAATGTCCGCATCAGTGCCGACAAGATCGCCTGCCGCTTCGCACACGACCATCGTGCCGTCATCAAGGTATCCCACGCCTTGGCCGATGCTTTCCCCTTCTTTGATGACTTTGATCTGCATCCGTTCGCCCGGCAGATAGCGGGGCTTGAGCGAGTTGGCCACGTCGTTGAGATTCACCACATCCACGCCTTGCACGCTGGCGACCTTATTCAAATTGAAGTCGTTGGTCACCACCCGTCCGCCAAGTTCCATGGCGACTTCCACCAACCGTTGATCGATCGACAAGCCTTTCGATTCCTCGCCGTTTTCAACATGGTGCATGCGGACGTCGGTTTTCTCATCGGCCTGCAATCGCGCCAAAATATCCAACCCACGGCGACCGCGATTTCGCCGCAGCTTTTCTTTGCTGTCCGCGATATTTTGAAGTTCCTTGAGCACAAACGTCGGCACGATCAATTCTGAGTCAAGCACGTTGGTGTCGACCATATCTGCGATCCGTCCATCGATGATCGCGCTGGTGTCCAAGATGAAGGGGCGTCCCCCTTTCACCTTCTTAGAAAATTCCACATAGGGAATGATAAAGCGAAAATCGTCCTTCGTGTGCAACAACCACGTCACGCACAAATAAGGGGCGACAATACTCGTTAAAATCTGGGACAGCGAACGATAGGGAGAATCGGCGACGACCGGTTCGAGCGCCTGATTAAGGAGGTTGCTCAACAACCACCCCACTAACAGTCCGAAGTAAACCGCCGAGATCACCTGCACGCTAAATCGCCGCAAACCGAAATCGGCCAGCGTTGCCATTTGCGTGATTAACATCAAGACAATAAACGACGTGGCCGGGTAGTCGCTGATCAGTTGGGGGCGTTCAGGCGCATTGACGAACATGCCCACCACGCCTGCGCAGACAATCAAATAAACCGAACGAATGATGATGAATAGCATACTACACCTAAACAGCAAATGCGGTGGTTAACGCACTTGGTATCAAACAAGTTAAATTCAAGAATAGATCATCGCCGCCCTAAGCCGCATTCTGATTCGATCAGATCCTTCGTTCCTACCGTCGGATCACAGCGATGCTAGAGAATGTTTCGAGCAACCTTGCACATGCGGTTCAGCGGTCCATACGTGGCAAGATGCCTGTTCATCTCCTGCGAATCGAATTGACAGCATCAAAATATCTAAACGGTTCCCGTTCCGCCGCGATTCGGGAGTCAAGCATTGCAGGAATTCCAGTCCTGCTGACAACTGCGCCTGTGGGAAAATCCATGCGGTGAATGGACCGCCGCACCAACCCAAATCAGCGATTCAGATGTGGCAAGAGATTTCAAAAAAAGTCCTGCAAAATCTATTGCAGCGCATGCTTCAGATCAGGACGGTAAGGCCAGTCAACAATCTTTCGGTTCGGCGACGGTTTGAATGTGAGCAACTTCACAAAATTGTCGTCTGTTTTGAGCCAAGAATCAAGCGGCCGCGCCACTTCAATCACGACTTCTTGGCAGTCCCTCTCAACAATCGCGGTCCCGGGGTTACGAAAACTAGTGTCATACCCTCGGCTATCGGCCCGAATTCCAGGGTGCGAATCGATTGATAGGTTGGATTGCAACCAACATCGCACGTACTTTCCCCTACTTTTCACGGTGCTGGTAAGATCATACCGCAACGGTGCAGCGTTATTTTGCTTCATCGCCTAGCGTCTCTTTTAATAAATCGTACAACGCACGCAATGATTGAGGGATCACCGTCGTTTCAGAAACCACGGTCATGAAATTCGTGTCGCCACTCCAGCGCGGAACGATATGCCAATGCAAATGCCCCGGCAGCCCCGCACCGGCGACGTGTCCCAGGTTCAGCCCGATATTAAATCCCTGCGGAGCCAGACTTTGCTGCATGGCCGAGACCATTTGCTGCAAGACCTGCATGCACTCCAGCATCTCGTCGTCATCCAATTGCTCAAAATCCCCCTTATGGGCCAGCGGCGCAACGAGTAAATGCCCGTTGTTGTACGGATACCGATTCAACACGGTGATTGTCCGTGGACCACGCGCCAAGACAAGATTCTCAACGTCGTTTTGCTCCGCAATGTACCGGCACAAAAAGCAATCCGGCCCGGATTCGTCCTTAGGCTCTTTGATGTATTGCAGCCGCCAGGGCGCCCAGAGGATTTCTTGCGACACGGTTTCGGGACCCTTTTGATCTGGGGTGAAGGAATTCGCGATTGCACGAATGAGGACGTCTTACCGTGCCGGTGGCAAAAAAATCGACTGGCCCGGCTGCAGTGTCGAGGTGGCGTCTAAGCCATTGCTGTCCAGTAGTCGCGACAGCGGAATTTGGTGGGCGCGGGCGATGCCGGAGAGTGTATCTCCCTGCCGAACTTCATAATAATGCTGCGTTTCACTGCGGTCGGGGATATCGACGATCTGAGACACAGGGACATGTTTGATCGGCCCGGGATTGGGCGAGAAGTCTCCGCTTTGCTGAGAAACCACCGGTCCGGGCGTCTGTTGCGTGATCGGCCCCGTGCCGGGATCAATCACTTGATGGCCGCCGCAGCCAGCCAGCATGACCAGACACAACACAGGGAATAACCGAATGACTCGTCGGCCGGCATCAGAATCGGCATACACAATCCAGGATCCTTCCAATTCAGTTCGGGCATCCGCTGCACAATACGTCCCGAATTCTAACGCGTTTGCTCCCACATGAAAATGCCGGTCCGGGGGAGGAGGCGTGAGGCTTGAGGGGACAGGCGTGAGGGAAGTCAATTGGACGTCGAGCGCATTGGGACTGTCGAATGATCGATGATTACCGCTTTACCCCCGACGACGTATTGCGGCTTCCGATACCTTCCTCAAGCCCATCAGCCCCCGCCGGGAGCGATGGATCCGCCGGGAGCATTGGGTCTGCCGGCACCGTTCCCCGGCCCAGCCAGGCAGAGACCGTCCCGTAGGCGCGTTTGATCAGGCTACCATCCAGTACGCCTTCAGTAATCGTATCCTCGTCGCTGGAAAAATTTGTCCAGACGGCATCGATGTAGGGGGCGTACGATTGGCTGACGGTCGCGTAGAAACCTTGTTCGTTCATCGTCTTCAGTGAATCCGCATAATGGCCGATGATCACATTGTTGAACAGAATGCCGGCCACGCTGATGCCGGTCATCGTGCCCGTCGCCACCGATTGCGCCTTGCCGAGGCTGTGCATTGTGACCGCCGTCGAGACATTCAATAGACTCACGTTGTCCCGTCCGGCGATTGCTCGCATCTCATTCCAATAGCTGGTGATTTCCGATTCCGGAATGATCGACGTATAGTTGGCTGCCGAAATCGCCGCTCGCGTTTCGTCCAACGACTTTTTGAGTTCGGCTACCGACAACGGAGGCGCATCAATCAACCCGGCCGCCTGCCCGGACGCATTCCGCACAGCATCCAAAATGTCGTCCACCTTCTCGATTGTCGAAGTCTCGTCGATCAATCCTTGCGTTTTCAATTCGGTCGCCAATTCCTGGGCATACACCTGCGTCCCATACGCCACGTCGCTGACAATCGCCAGCATCCACATCGGCGAGAGATGCATCATTGACAACCCCGCCAGATCGACAAAGTTGCCCACCGCCTTACGAGCCAAATAGCCGTCCATCCCCGCTTCGGCTTCAGCAACCTCAGCCGGTTTCGTCTTGCCAATATCCTCGGTAAGGAAACGCAGCGAATTTCGGACAACGACTTCATAAGTCTTGGAATTATGAAACCCGCGGGGCACCAACAATTCCGCCGCTTCGCGCGCCGCCCCGGATGCCAACGCTACTGTACTCCGGACTGTCCGCTCAGGAAGGGACAAGGTGTAGAGCAAATACTCTGTCAGATCCGGCGCAGCGACATCCAGCGGCACGTGCTTTCCGCACGAAACACATTTCAAATGTCCGGCCAACGCTTTTTCATCACTCAGCTCACCCTGACAACGGGGACAACAATGGTCGGTGGTCATGCGATTCATTCCCCAATTAACAGAAAAAATTGTGCGGCAACACGTCTCTCTCAAATGGAGGTCTTTCCTTGACCAACGGATCCTTCTACCCATTGGATCACAAGAAATAGTGTTTCGTCTCGGGTAATCCCGCACCGAGACAAAAAAATGACGATCGCCCTGGGGTTTTGTTCGCGACTTTTTCGGTTACGGGAGGGATTCCGAGGATGCCCAGGTTGGCGAAGATTCGTTTTTGTCCTGCCGATGCGAAGCGACAGCAGGCAGGCGACTTTACAATTCTCCATGTTTTTTGGGCAAGGACGCTAGTATGAAATTCCAATGGAAGGCAGCATGCGCACTGTGTGCAGCCCTAATGTTCGTCGGCTGTACGCGTGTGGTTGTCAAAAAAGACCCCGGATATGACGACAAAGGGTTTCGTTATTACCGGCCGAAACCTTATCTGTTTATAACGCCCGGAACGAGCGGTGGTGGTGGTGGCGGTGGGGCTAGTACGTTTTCCATTCAGCAAGGAAAACCGCTGGAGATCAAGACCGGCCAAACTGGCAATGCGGAGGAAATCGCACAAGCTGGCTATCAGTTGTCTGGTACAGATGGCGACGTAACCGACGAGAATACATTTCAAAAACTCCCAGCGCCGGGGGCTCCCCAAGCTCCACAAAAGATTTCCATCGATCTGGTGTACATGCCCGATTTCGCTGAGGAATACTCGGTCGAGTTGAAACCTGGCTTGGGCATCGGCGAGTTAAGTATGAAGTTGGAGGATGGTTGGAAGCTGACCAGCGTGGGCGTCAAAACCGATCAACAGGTCGATGAAATCATCAGTAGCGTTGCGGAAGTTGTAGAGGCTGGTGGCGGATTGATTCCCAAAGGAACGGATGAAACCCCTGTAGCCGACGGACAAGTTGGACCCCAGGGGATCTACGCCACTAACGTCCCCTTCGGATTCTACGAAGCGGTGATCGCCTGTGATCCGTGCGGCCGTAAACAGTTGTACGGCTGGCGCTACGTCGGCTTTATGCCGTTTCAAAGTTGCCCCACGCAGCCTTGCGGCATGCAAACCGTGGGATGTGAAACAGACGTAGGCACGATCTTTGGTTTGGTATGGGTCAACGGAATTTTGCAATTCGCGGAAATCGGCGAGATTCCCCGCGAGCCGCAACCGTAACAGAACTCGCCCATCAAGAAATTGCCCTGGAAAAGCAATCGCGGCAGTGGATTCAAAATCGGGGCGTCACCGACTTCTTTATGTTGGTGGCGCCCCCATTTCGTAGACATTCCGGCAATTCACAAAATCCGCACATGAATTCGAACGCATCTCTGCATCGTCGCCGCCCTGGGCATTTCGGCGGAAACTGGTATTCTGTGTCAAAGCAAACGCAAGAATACACCGCCGATTCCATCCGCAGATATCGCCCCCATGCCATCCAAGTCGCAACCCGCTCATCTGGTCACCCAGCAACCTTTAAGTATGACGACTGCTGGGTTGTGCGTGTTGATGTCGGCTTTGTGGGGCGCCAATGCTGTCGCAGTCAAATTCTCCACCGTCGATATTCCCGCGATCTCTACCGCTTTGATTCGCTTCGTGCTCGCAACGCTCTTCATGCTGCTTTGGTGTCGCTGGGAAGGCGTCGGACTAAAACTGAATCGGACACAGTTCCGGTCGGTACTCATCACGGGCATCTTGTTGTTTTTGCAGATCGGCGCATTTCATCTCGGGGTGGCCCGGTCGAGTTCCTCGCATGCGACGCTGTTCGTCAACACCTATGTCTTTTGGGTGGTGGCCTTGGAACATTTTGTGATGCGGGCGACGCAACTCACCTGGAATCGCGTGCTGGGACTGCTCATCGCCGGATCAGGCGTCGTGCTGATCGTGGCGGTCGATACGCAAAACACAACACCGACCAAGGGCGATCCCGCCACACTCGCAGGCGACCTACTGTTGTTGGCCAGCGGGTTTTTGTTGGGCGTCAAGATCATCTATACCAAACACGCGCTACGCAAAGTGCAACCGGGTCCCCTCACATTTCATAGCGGCCTCGTCGGTGTCGTGCTGTTTGCGATCTACACCACACTCTTCGAAGGAGTGAACCTACTCCACGTAACACCGGCTGTGATTTGGCAATTCAGCGTCGAGCACACCCCTTCGCTGTTGGGGCTATTGTATCAAGGCGTGGTGGTGGCCGGCTTCTGTTTCGCGCTCTCGGCATTGTTACTACGACGGCACGCCGCTTCACAAATCTCAGTCTTCAGTTTCGCCTCACCGCTATTTGGCCTAACGTTCAGCGTCATCTTCCGCGGCGACCAACTCTCCCCCTGGCTAGCCGTCGCCGCCGTGTGCGTCATCGTCGGCATCTGGCTGGTAACGGCGGTGAAAGGGCGTGGGGAAAATGTCGCCCCACCGACGAAATAGGCTCGATGTGTAATTCATCACGACAACAATATTCGTTCGTCTGTAACATCATCTTCGAGCGTGATACGGCAATTCGAGATTGCGAATTGTTGGTCCGTAAACCATCGCTGAAATGTGGGAATGTCGAATTGCGTTTCACCTAGGAGGGAGCGGTCTGGCAGAAAGCTGATTTGTTCCCATGTTTCAGTCGTGTCGCCAATGTCGACGAAAGGACCGGCCGGGGATCCTTGTTGATACTCTTGTCGCCAATGCCGGGCATCGATGCCGCAATCGACTTTCAGCCACTCGCTCAGCGCGTTGACAACAACGACGCCTACACGGCACAGATCTTTATGGACGGCACGTTTGGCGTCGCGGCAAGCATTGAGTTTCGTCAAGAGAGGCTGAATGGCTGGCAATCCGTCGCTGCCAATGAGTGGAAGTGGTGGTCCGTTGTCCCAAATGGCGATGCTCCCGTCTTTGCGGAGTGTTATGCGAATCTCTGTTGCACAACCTTCAAACGCGTTGTCCAGTGAAATGCACAGGCATTCCTGCAAGAGAGAATTCACTGCATGCGGCTGGCCGAATTCGGACAAATACATGGCTGGCCGATCACGAATCCCGTCTGTTGCACTGAGCGATTTAATTGGCCGTGTGTTATCACGAGAACTCGACATGACGCATTCCCCTTTGATGAGACTGTTGTATGATAACAAATCCCTCGCCCTTCAGGCTCAGGCACCACCGGGGGATTGACCAAACGCTAAGTGAAACACGCCCCATGATCGGCATCCTCGCGGACACACACAATCACGTCAAACGCACGCAAGCCGCGGTGCGGGTGTTGCAAGAGCAGGGGGCGGAGGTGTTGGTGCATTGTGGCGATTTGGCGAGCCCCGAAATCGTTGAGATCTGTGCGGTGCTGCCGCTGTACTTTGTGTTCGGCAACCACGATGCTGACAGCGCCGCCGATTTGAAACAGGCAGCGGCCCAGTATGGGGCAACCTGTCTGGAATGGGGCGGGCAGTTCGAGCATCGCGGGAAACGGATCGCCGTCGTCCACGGCCACATGACGATCGACCTGCGGCCGCTGCTGGAATCCGAACCCGATTACCTACTCACCGGCCACACCCACACCGCCCGCGACTGGCAATCTGGCCCCACCCGCCGCATCAACCCCGGCGCATTATTCCGCACCAGCGAACCATCCGTGGCGCTGCTGGACGTGGTGGCGGATGACGTGCAGTTCTTGCGGGTAGATACCTAGGGAAGTGCGGATAACCCGGTTTCTGCACGTCCCTCTGTAAAACCGGTAGGCTGTTGGGCTGAATCGTCGGCAGAATCAGCCATGGCTCCTGCCTCCTAGCTCCGTCGGGGCTGGCTATTGCACCGACCGTGTCGGTTGCGCCGAATCCCCCCCTTGCGCCGGGGGCGGGCGCTGGCGGGTATACGAAGTGCGGAGAAAATAAGCAGGATGGCTAAAGAGGGCAGGATGCGTGTGTCGAAGAAAAGAGATGAACGGGCAACGTCTGGTTGTCAGACGTACGAAATGTTGACACTTTTTGGGGAAATCGGAGAGATGAAACACGCATTTTGGATCTCCGTCGCCGCCGGGCTATTCTTGGTTGCATGCGACGGAACTACAGCCGAAGCAGGATATTGTGGAGCAGCGAACTATTCATGCTGCCCAACATCCTGTTGTGCCCCGAGCGGGGACTATTGTGCCGCGAAATCGAACTGCTGCACCTGCTACAAGCAAGTGCGGGAAGTCAAATGGGAAAAAGAACAGTACACATGCTGCAAAACAGTGTATGACACTGTCTGCGAAAAAGTGCCGGTGCAGTGCACCCGCAATGTGTACGAAACACGCTATCGCGATTGCTGCTACACCGTCTGCAAGCCGGTCTACAAGACTTGCTACCGCGACGTTTGCTGCACGGTTCGCCGGCCGGTCTACAAGACTTGCTATCGCGACGTCTGCTGCAAAGTCTGCAAGCCGGTCTACAACACCTGCTACCGTGATGTGTGCTACACGGTCTGCAAACCGGTCTACAAAACTTGCTACCGCGACTGCTGCTACACAGTCTGCAAGCCGGTTTACAAGACATGCTACCGTGACGTCTGCTGCACGACCTACAAACGCGTCTGCGAAACCAAATATCGCGATTGCTGCTACACGGTCTGCAAGCCCGTCACTGAGACCAAGACGATCGACGTTTGCTGTGGAGAATGGAAAACCGTCACGGAACACTGCCCCGGTCCTGTGGTTTGCAAATGCGTTTGCGATCCCGGTACTTGGGAAACCAACTGCTGTGGTTGCTGCATCTACAAACCGGGTTGCTGCCGCATGGTCAAACAACAGTGCCCCGGCACGACGGTTTGCCGCAAAGTCTGGTGCCCCAAGACGGTTAAAAAGACTGTTTGCTGCACCCGTTATGTCACGGAAACCAAGCATCGCCGCGTGCCTTACACCTGTGTGAAATGCATCCCGTGCACGACGACCAAAAAGGTTCCGTACACGACTTGCAGCTACGTCCGCGAATGCAAAACGCGTCGCGTGCCGTACACGACCTGCACGATGGTTCGCCAGTGCTGTCACAAGAAAGTACCGTACCGTACTTGTCGCATGGTCACCGAATGCATCACCAAAAAGGTGCCGTACACGACTTGCACCTACAAGTGCGAATGCATCACCAAGAAGGTGCCGTACACAACGTGCCACCACGTGAAGCAAACCTGCACCCGCAAGGTTCCGTACCGTGTTTGCAAGCAAGTCTGTGAGACGAAATACGTCACACGTCGCAAATGCGTGCCGCGTCAGGTTCAGGTCACCTGCACCCGTTGCGTGCCCCGCGTCACCTGCAAGATGGTGCCGGTCCAGGTCTGCTGCCCCGCCGACCCGGGATGCTGTGCCCCATCAAATTGTGCGGCTCCGCAAACCTGTTGCGAGTCCAAGTAATTGGTGTAAAGAGAGACGCTAGTCGTTTTCGTCCCAGGGCGGCGAAATGACTGGTTCGGTGGCTAAATTGAATCCTTGCCCGTTCGACAGGGGTCGGCTGTAAAGCCGACCCCTGTTTCGTTTGATGCGTCTCAATTCAGCAACGTAGTGCACCCACGAACGATCTGTGTCAGCCACCCTGTCGTCTGCGGCAGGACATTTGAGACGGAGGCGGGCCACGATGTGCTGGGGAAAAACTCAAGATTGCTCAATGAGGCGGCAAAACTGATTCAATCGTTACAGCTTGTCCGGCCGATACATCTTACGGAGCGGAGCAACCCAAATGCGCGCGGACGCGCTACGTACGGGTGTGCATCCCCGCTCGGGACCTTGTTTCGGCCAGGAGTTTCTAACGCGATGAAGATATTGGTCACCGGTGGAGCAGGCTATGTCGGCGTGCCTTTGGTCTCCGCGCTATTGGATGCCGGACATCAAGTCACGATTGTCGATAATTTCATGTTCGGCTTCGAATCCGTGCTGCATCTTGTTTCGCGGCCGAATTTGAAGATGATCAAAAACGATGTCCGCAATGAGGACCTGTCGTACCTCGATGACAGTGACGTGGTCTTTCATCTGGCCGCTATCAGCGGGTATCCCGAGTGCGAAGCCAATCCCAACTCGGCGCAGCGGATCAACCTTGATGCCTCGATCCGCATTTCCGATCATCTCTCCAAAGACCAATTATTAGTCTTTGCCTCGACGACCTCCATCTACGGGGCGTCCGGTTCGGTCAGTGATGAAGAGACCGAGGTCGCTCCGGTCAGCTTGTACGGCATGACCAAACTGCAAGCCGAACGAGTGATCATGCAACGCGAGAATTCGATCTCGTTACGCTGGGCAACCGTCTTTGGCGTGGCCCCCCGTATGCGGTCCGGGTTGATGGTCAATGACTTCGTACAAAAAGCAATACACGAAGGGACGTTGGTGCTCTATTCGGGCGACTCCAAACGGACCTTCATGCATGTCAACGACAGCGTCGCCGGGTATCTCTTCGCGCTGGAGCACGTCGACCAAATGCGAGGCGGCGTCTTTAACATGGGCAGCGAGGAGTTGAACTACTCCAAACGGGATATCGCCGAAAACATCCATCGCTACGAATCGTTCGAAATCGTCGATTCCAGTATGTGCGACAAAGACGTACGGCATTTTTATGTCTCGTACGCAAAAGCCAAGGCGCTCGGATTTGAATGCCAATATTCGCTGGACGACGGCATTGTGGAATTGATCAAGCTGTACCGCTTTTTCAATCCGCACTCATTTATCAAAGCGATTTGAAATGAGTGGCCAGTGACGGGAACAAGAATTGCCCGACGACTTGGGTGGGCCAATCCTGAAGTCTACGGCCTAAAGCCTTGTTGGGGAGACCTGCGGTCGGGGTAGTGCGGGGTCGGGAGACCCGCGTACTACGTTAGTCCATTTATTCTGGCCACTGACCACCGGACACTGGCCACTGAGCCCCTGGAGATACGTCGTTGGCTACGATTGATAAAGATGGCGTGCGATTGGCGACGCTGATTACTGTGGCGGATCGTGCAGCAGGCCTCAGTTTTTTTTCCGAGGATGACGACTTCATCCAAGTCGGCATGTGGGGTTATGACGCGGGCAAGCATTTGCAGGCGCATATTCACAATGTCGTGCCGCGGCAAATCGACCGGACCCAAGAAGTGATCTGTGTACTGACCGGGCGGGTGCAATGCACCGTGTTCGATGAATCGGAACAACGTGTCGAACAGGTTGTGCTGGAAGCGGGCGATGTTTTAATACTGCTCCGCGGCGGGCATAGTTACGACATCCTCGACGATGGCACGCAGGTTTTGGAAGTCAAAAACGGCCCCTATCCCGGGCCGGACGTTGATCGGAGGCGGTTCGACGGTGAGTGATGTCAAAGTTCATCTTGGTTGCGGCAAACGCGAGATGCCGGGTTACCTGCACATCGATCTGGCCGATTTTCCGCACATCGATCATCAGCACGACATCGCCACGCTGCCTATGCTGAGCGACGACAGCGTGCAGTTGATCTATGCCTCGCATGTGTTGGAATACTTTGACCGTATCGAAGTCGCTGCGGTACTGCGCGAATGGCGGCGCGTGCTAGCGCCGGGGGGGACATTGCGGTTGGCGGTTCCCGACTTCGCCGCCTTATCCCGCGTCTATCAAGAGCAAGGCGACTTGAATCTCGTCATCGGCCCGATCTTCGGCCGCTGGGAAGTCCCCGGGACGGACATTGTCGTTTTTCACAAAACGGTTTACGACTTCGCTGCCCTCCAACAAGTTCTCAACGACGCCGGTTTTACGAACGTGCGGCATTGGGAGTGGCGCGATGTGTTCGTCGGCGAGTTGGCCGGCTACGACGACTATTCGCAAGCGTACGTTCCGCACATGGACAAAGACAACGGCCTGTTGACCAGCCTCAATGTGGAAGCCACCAAATGAACTTCATCCATCAAATCGAACCGTATTTGACTGAACACGATATCGCCGCCGTGACGGACTATCTCCGCTCCGGCGGGTGGTTGACGGAATTTCAAAAGACGGCGGAGTTTGAGCAACGGTTGGCGGAATTTGTTTCGGCCAAGCATGCCACCGTTGTCACCAGTGGAACGGCGGCGTTGTATCTGTCACTGTTGGCGTTGGGCATCGGTCCGGGCGATTCGGTCATCGTCCCCGACTTTACGATGATTGCCACGCCAAACGTTGTGCGCTGGGCGGGGGCGGAGCCGATTCTGTGCGACGTCGATCCGCAAACACTTTGTATGGATCTCAACAAAGTCCGCTTGCGTCCCGATACGCTGGCGATGATTTATGTGCCGATCAATGGCCGTAGCGGCGACATGCAACAGGTGCGACAGTTTTGCCGCAGTCACGGACTGGTGCTGATCGAGGACGCCTGTCAAGCACTCGGTTCGCAATCAGCGGGGCAAAAACTTGGCACGTTTGGCGACGTCGGCGTGTTTTCGTTCACGCCGCACAAGATCATCACCACAGGGCAGGGGGGCGCCATCGTTACGAACGATGATGCTGTTGCTGAAAAAATTCGCAAATTAAAAGACTTCCATCGGCTACAGCCGGGCGTCGATCAGCACGATGGAGTCGGCTTCAACTTCAAGTTCACTGACCTACAAGCGGTGATTGGCATCGAACAGTTGAAGATCATCGAAGAGCGGATCGAACGTCGGCGAAATGTATGGCGGACCTATGCCGAGGAACTGGCCGACCTTGAGTGGCTGCAGTTTCTACCGTTGGGTAGCGACGACACTGTGCCGTGGTTCGCGGATGCATTGCTCACTGGTGTGCAGAAACAGCCGTTCTTGGATTACATGAAACAACAGGGAATCGGCTGCCGCACGTTCTATCCACCGTTGCACACGCAGCCCCCTTATGCGGATCAAGCGGGCGAGTTTTTGGTGTCGAGCGATATTGCAGCGCGGGGCGTGTGGTTACCGTCGTCGATTCAAATGCAGGCCGACGAATTAGGCCGGGTGGTGGAGACGATTCGAGCGTACACACCGCAAGCGATCGAGGCACAACAAACTCCGCTTCCCAAGCCGCACTGGGATTTGGCAAAGACCCGCGCCGAGAATCAGCAATCCGCATCCGATTGACGTCGACCGCCTGACGGGACCCAGGTGTTGGTCCCTTCCGAGAGTCCGCGAATGTCGTCCACTGAGGGGGGCCGATTGGGACCTTCCATCTCGGATCGCTTGACGCGTTTGACTTTGACTTTGACCTTTTCTTTTTTGGGGCCCAAGCCGATCAATGCGCCGTAACGTTCCTTCAGGGAGCGGCCATCACGATGATCGCTCACCAGCCACACCAGGAACAGGCACCCCAGGGTGACGGCTCCCATGATTCCAAACACGCGTGGCGGATCGGGGCTGAATAACAAAACGGCTACGCTGACAAACAGGATGCCTCCAGCGGCGACAAACGCCACAGCCAAATAGGCGACCGCTTTGTCACCCGATCGTCCGCGATTTCGACCAGCTACCATTGCGCCTCCCAAGACGGACTGGGGAATTTGCGGACGCCGTTGCCAGCACCGCTTACATTTTCCACCAGCCGAGCAAGTGCATGAAAATGTCGAGGGACAGAACCCACAGCATCAAACACAAGACGAAACATAACCCCACATAATTTGCGGCGATCATGACTCGTTCACTTGCCGGTTTACCACGAATTCCTTCCCAGATCAAGAAAACCATATGCCCGCCATCGAGGACGGGAATCGGCAGGAAGTTCAGCACGGCCAAACTGACGCTCAATAGGCCCAAAAACCAAAGCAGATCGCCCAGGCCTTTTTCGGAAAAATGATACGCGGTTTCAGCGATCCCCAACGGACCCCGCAGCGCCTTGGGCGAAACACGGCCCGTCGCTAGATTGCGGAGCGTGAGATAAATTTCCAGCAACGAGGACTTCGTGCGGTTGTAGGCCAAGGACAAACTTTCGCTATAGGTTGCCGCTTTGCGGCGTTCGGTGAGCATGTTGAGGGGGATTCCCCGAATCGGCAGATACCATTCGCTGCCCATTTGATCGCGCGGTTTGGGAGTGAGTTTCTTGGTCGTATATTCCTGCCCCGAGTCCTGTTCGGAGATTTGCAATACGACTTCTGCTTCCGGATGTTGTTGCATGGCCCAAAATGCGTACGCCCAATTGATCGGGTCCTCACTTTTGTTGTCAAAAGTAATCGGTTCCGCCCCTTCGCTGATCGGCGGAAAGAACTCGATGCTTTTGATAAAGCTCGGCTTGCCGCCGCGATTCACTTCTCCAAAAGCAGGGCTACCTTCTTCGACTTTGAGGACCAACGGCATGACTTGATAGCCGATACCGATCGCCGGAATAGTGAGCGGCACCGAAGGACCCATCGGGGTTTCGGTCCAACCAGGACGGTCATCGGGCGTGATCGTACACTCGATCGACTCTTCTTGGCCGGACGTGCTGCGCTTCACGCGGATTTTGATTTCCTGCCCTTGCAATGTCGCCAGGTAGTCGGGCAATTCTAAAGCGTTTAAGTCAGCGCCGACTTCGCGTTCGCCATCGGTCTCGCTGATGATGTGTGTGATCTTGTCGTCGATGGCCAACGGAGGTTTAGCGGTTGTTGCCGGCGAACGCTGTTGGATTGCCGTAATCGGCCCGATATCCATTTTTAGACCCAACGTATGGAAATAGTTGGGCGGGGTTTTGATTTCGTGCGTTGTGGGCGTCTCGTCTTTTTTACCCCGTTTGACGGTGAACGTGACTTCCTGCCCGCGGCGCCGCGCTAAGACGTTTTGCAGATCGGCATAGCCTGAAATGTCGACTTCGTCGATCTTGACGATGTCGTCTCCGCCCTCGAAGGGAGGAGTTGATTTAGCCGCCGCCGTGCCCGGTATCACCACGGTCAATTCTTCTCCCTCGGCAGCCTGTGGCAACCGCATACCCAAGCTGGGTGCTACGCCGACGGTGGGGATGATGTCGCCGGTTTTGGGGACGAGCGTGGTCGTAAAATCCTCTTCGGTCATTTGCACGCCGTCATAAATCCGTCGAATTCCCTTCACGTGGACATCGCCGGAGGAGAGTGCAATTTCCTGCCGCAGATCGATAAACCGTAGCGGCCGACCGGTGCGGCCGTTCACCTGAGTGAATTCGTCTCCCGTGCGTAGACCCGCGACCCAAGCGGGATCACCCGGCAGGGTATAGCCTACGACCGCTGGTGTGAATTCGACACCCAATTTGAAGGCGAATAGAAAGAACAGTACCGAGGTGAGCAGGTTCATGATCACGCCGGCTGAGATAATCGCCATTCGCTGCGGCACCGACTTGGCGGTGTAGGATCGTGGATCTTCGGCGAGGTCTTCGTCGGTTTCCTGGCTGGGATCCATGTCGTCCTGGCCGAGCATCTTCACGTATCCCCCAAAAGGAATCAGCGACAACGCGTACTCGGTTTCCCCCCACGTCCGGGACCAGATCACCGGTCCGAAACCGATGCTGAACCGCTCCACGTTGACGTCGCACCATTTGGCGACGGCAAAGTGGCCCAACTCGTGGATGAAAATGACAAAGCCCAGACCCAGCGCCGCCAAAAGAATGCTGGGAACTGAACTCAACGACAAGGCTAGGATCGCCACTGCTGTATCTCCTCTCGCGCCCATCCGTCCTGCCGTAATAATTCGGTCATGGTCGGATCGGGGTCGAAATTGTGAGCATCTAAAATCGCGCGACAGGCGCGAGGGATTTCGGAAAAACGAAGGTCGCCCGCTAAAAACCGAGCCACCGCTCCTTCATTGGCGGCATTCAAGACCGCGCCGCACGTACCGCCCCGCTTGGCAACTTCAAAGCCCAGTTGCAAACCGGGAAAATTTTCCCGGTCCGGCGGATCGAATTGTAGGTTCATACCAGTCGACCAGTCCAGCTTACGTGCCACTCCGCTCACGCGCCGGGGGTAGGTCAACGCATACTGAATCGGCAATTTCATGTCGGGCGGCGATAACTGGGCTATCACGGAACCGTCCACGAACTCCACAAACGAATGTATGATCGATTGCGGGTGAATGACAACTTCAATTTGGTCCACAGACAGCCCAAATAGCCATTTTGCCTCAATTATTTCCAGCGCCTTATTCATCAGCGTCGCCGAATCGATCGTGATTTTGGCACCCATATCCCAAGTGGGGTGTGCCAGCGCCATTTCGGGGGTGACGTCTGTCAACTGCTCCCGCTTCCAGCCCCGAAACGGTCCGCCGCTGGCTGTGAGCACAACCCGTTTGACCTCGCTGGATTGCCCCGATTTCATCGCCTGATAAATCGCGCTATGTTCACTGTCTACGGGAATGATCGTCGCCCCGTGTTCGGCGGCTGCCTTCATCATCAACCCACCGGCCATGACCAATGGCTCTTTATTGGCGATTCCGACCCGCTTGCCCGCCGAAATTGCGGCCGAGACGCCGCGTAAACCGGCGACTCCCACAATCCCGCAGATGACAACATCCACTTCGTCCGCTGCCGCGACATCTTCAATGGCATCCGTCCCAAAGCAGAGTTCGGTGTCGCTGCCGAATTCTGCGGTCTCTACGCGGCTGCGAATGCGCTCGTCGCTGAGAACGGACCACCGGGGGCGGAATTTACGACTTTGCTCGGCCAATTCCCGCCAACTGGTGTGCGCGGTCAACCCGAGCACTTCCATGTTGCTACCCAACCCGCTGACGACCTCTAGACAACTCGTGCCGATCGAGCCGGTCGAGCCAAGGATCACAATGCGGTTGTGCGAGGAATCATCGTTCATAAAGTTATGACTACGGCAACAGGGTTGCTAGCGGACTACTGGCGGGGGTTGTACCCGTTTGCTGTACGCGTCTATTGCCGCGACAACCGATGCTGGTATTTGAAATTTCAAGTTGGACTGGATGGTCGACAGGCTCGAATTGGGGCATTGTCGCGTTCAGACCGCTGCGCACCGACTGTCTACAGCGGAAAACCTTGATATCAAGGCTATTCAGTGACCAATCAGCGGGTGATTTTAGAAGTTGCCCACATTTCTCGCAAGTGGCATTCAGCAATGGTGTTAATGACGCTCAGGCGACCAAAGTGCGGAAGAATCGCCCGCTGCGGACTGCACCCGATCCCATTAAAGCACGATCTTCGGTTTTTACAAAAAGTCGGCTATAAACGGCAACAACAGCCCATGATTTCACGCCCCGCCCAAGATGTTTACCAGTTTGGCCCCAAACAATTCCCCACAACGACTACGAGGTCCCCTAAAATACAACAGAGCACTACACTCAATAGATTCCTACTGCCTAAAGCCCACAGCCTAGAGTTTAAATAATGTCCTACCTCGACATCGTCAGTGAACTGCAAAACGCTTTTCCGCAACCTGTCTCCGATCGATTGCATGATTCGTATTTTGTCTTTTCCTTCATGCGCGCGCTCGACCAGCTCGATGCGATGAAATCGGTCAAGCCTTTGTTGGGGCAGCCGATTGAGTTGGACTACGACAGTGCCCGGCAGCGACGCATGGAAGACGCGCCGCACTCGGTCGAGGAGGTTTCCGAAGAACTGGTCGGATATCTGTCCGGCATGTTCATTTGGGGACATCCCCGCTCGCAGATCAACGTCGTCCCTTCGCCGACGATCCCCAGCGTGATCGGCGGGTTGTTGCCTTCGATTTATAATCCCAATCTGTGCAGTGACGAATCGGCGCGGGGCGTCGTGATGGCGGAGTTGGAATCGGTGGCAATGACTGCCGATCTGCTTGGCTACGATCCGCAGCAGGCGGGCGGTTTTTTCACATTTGGCGGAACCGGCACGACGATGTACGGTGCCAAGATCGGTCTCGAAAAAGCTTGCCCCGGAACTATGACTCACGGCATTCGCGAACCGGCCCACTTACTCTGTTCCACGCAGGCGCATTACGCTTGCCAAACGGTAGCGGGTTGGATGGGATTAGGGCATCAAAACGTGGTGCACGTACCCAGCGACCCTGAAAACGCCATCCGTCCTTGCCTGCTGGAAACCCATTGCCGCGCATTATTAGACCGCGGCGAAAAGATAGCCGTGATTGTCGCCACGATGGGGACCACCGACGCGTTTGGGTTGGACGACCTGCAAACGGTTTATGACCTGCGCGAACAATTGGTCAGCGACTATGACCTGGATTATCGTCCGCACATTCACGCCGACGCCGTCATCGGTTGGGCCTGGTCGGTGTTTAATGACTACAACTTCGAAACCAATCCGCTGGCATTTCCCCCACGCACGATCCGGTCGTTGGCCGGCACGCGGCGGCGGATTAAGCATCTGCAATTGGCCGATTCGATTGGCATCGATTTCCACAAGACCGGCTTCACGCCGTATGTCTCGAGTCTGTTCTTGTGCAAGGATGCGGCTGACTTGCAGTTGATTACACGCGACGAAGAGACGACGCCGTATTTGTTCCAAAGCGGAAAATACCATCCCGGTAAATACACGTTAGAGACGACGCGCAGCGGCAGCGGCCCGATGGCAGCGCTGGCAAACTTGCGACTGTTCGGCAAGGATGGCCTGCGTTCGTTGTTGGGGCATCTGGTGTCGATGGCCGAATCGCTGCGGGAACACTTGGATAGCCATCCAGCAATTCACGTACTCAACGGCAAAAACTTCGGCCCGGTGACACTCTTCCGCGTCTACCCCGACGAGGTAGACACCTTCTCATTCCCGGACCGCGAACAAACCGACGCGCGCTTTCGGGATCAGTTATTACAACACAACGACTACAACCGCCGCATTTTTGATTTGATCCAAGACGAGGCCCTGCAAGGCCGCGGCGTCGTATTGTCGTTAACCGATTGCTATCGCGAAACAGACTACGGCGAACCGATCGTGGCACTCAAGTCCTACATCATGAGCCCATTTTCAACAGAATGGTACGCGGGCCAAGTGCTGGAATCCGTGCAGCGCGCGCGAGAGATGGTAAGAAAAGAATGTTCGCCGCAGTGATGTGGATTGGGCAATCAGAAGAAACCAAGGCCTCACGCAAAGCCGCCAAGGCCGCCAAGAAATCATCGGGAGAAACCGATTCAAACATGGCGGCCGTGTGGTGGGGATGCCGTTTCTGTACTGAATTTATATCATCGCGTTGTACGCGATCTACGCCAGCCGATACCCAGCGCTATCGTCATTGCAAATCACTTTGCAAGCTTGGCGACTTTGCGTGAGGCCTTATTTCAACCGACGGTTGATCAACTCCCCGCATTACAGGCGACGCTGCTTCGTTACCCTAACGATAAGTTCTGCCGCGCGGCGTTTGCCAAACCGTTGCCGCAGAAGGGGCGGGAACGAATTTGCTGGCGGTGGTCGCCGAGCTGCGATAACCGTCGTAACGATCGTTGGAAGCCGCTCGCCGCGGAATGCTTGTGGAGCGGCCCGATTCGTCGAATTCAGGATCCGGCACCGGCGCCAATGATGAACTCTCGTAGGAGCGACGCGGAATTGGATTCGTAGCCAACGGCCTTGAGATCGGTGCGGTGACGATCGGTGTCGACAACGGCGGCAACAGGGCCGTGTTGTATGTCGAATAGACCGGCGAGGCATAGCTGGTCGTGTAAGACGTTTGATAGCTGATGCGTTGCTCGGGAACCAACTGTGTCGTCACCCGCGGAATTCGTCGCGTGACTTGATAGGGAACGGTCCGTTGCGAGAGTTGGGTTTGATACCCTTGTTTGGCAACGGTCTTGGTGGTGAGCTTGGGTACCCAGACCTGTTGGTAGCTCCCTTCATCCACGGTCACATTTTCATACGTCGTCACCGGCACGCTTTGGTAGAAAGATTCTTGCCGGTACTCGGTTTGTGCCACGTCTTGATAAGAGATTTGTTGCTGTTGGCGATATTGCGTCGAGACGACCGGCTGCACATAGGCCTGTGTCACCGGTTGCGGAGCTGGCGCCGCGCACGTTGTACAACAATCGAAACAAGGCAGTCCCCATTGTGCACGAGCCACGTTCCCGGAGCCCGCACTGATTGCCAATAACATCACGCCGCACGAGATGACTCTCAACATGTTTCCTAATCTCCCTTCGTCGCCTGCGCGATCCTGAACAGGGATCACCGGGGACGATCTGTTTTCATCTCAATGAACAATTCGGTGGCCCGCTTGATACGATGCTCCACACAACAACCGCACGAAACAAACTCTACGGTTCACTCATCGGCAAAATCGTCAAACTCGGTTTATTTTAATTTGGCTGCAGCGAATAAAGATTGCGAACCGCTGTGGTACACGCGTCTACTCTTGGCCGTGATGCTGGGAATTTGGAGCGAATTTGTTGACCAGGGGTGCTGGCATCGACTCCGGGACTCCGCTAGAATGCGGAACTTCATTGTGAAACACATTTTAGGCGGCACGGCGGATCGAGGGATCCGTCACCGTCAGCCACAGTTTTAGCGGAATTGACCGATGTTGGATTCGATCCTCAACCTGTTGGGCGCGTTTTGGTCCGTGTTGTCTGAAATTGGAGGCGTGCTGACGCCCTGGATTCCTCTCATCGCTTGGTGTGTCTTCTGGCTGTTTGCCGTCAATTGGAGCAAGCTCCGCGTTGTCCTGCGTGGTGGCGGATGGATTGCGTTGTTGCTGATTTGCGCTGCAGCGGTCCTGGTCTGGGGTTCGGTGGCACCGGGGACACATGACTTCGGCATTCCGGGCGAAGATTACGCCGGCAACTCAAATTTCGTCGGCAAAACCGTCTACGTCACCGGCTTGTTGTGCATCATGCTGCTCTGCGGAGCGGTGCAAAACAGCGGGGCCTGCGATCGATTTTGCAATTTCTCCGATGATCTCGACGAAGAACCAGCAGACGCAGCCCACCATTAGACGCAGCAAAGCTTCAAAAAAACTTAGCCACGGATTCACACAGATAAGACACGGATAGAAAACAGAAAAGACTCGCGATTTGGTGCGGCGGTCGATAGCCCCGTAGACCAAAAGTTAGGAGAGACCGATGGGCAACGTTTCGGCGACACCTCCTAATAATCGTGGCGTCAGTTTATCCGTGATGATCCGTGTTCATCCGTGGCTAAAAATCTTTCGCCGCATCGTATGGTTGCCGCTCATTGTCGTTGCCGCTGTCTGTTTCGTGTCGCAGGCATCTGCGGCGGAGCGGCCTAATATTGTCATCATCATGGCCGATGACATGGGGTATTCCGACATTGGCTGTTATGGCGGCGAAATCGACACGCCGCATCTCAATCGTCTGGCTGAGGGAGGATTGCGGTTCACGCAATTTTATAACACCTCCCGCTGCTGTCCGACGCGAGCTTCGCTGCTCACGGGACTGTATTCGCACAGTGCCGGGATGGGAGGGATGGTCAAAAAGCGTGCAGCGGGGAAGGGGACCGATTCCCCCTATCAAGGGTATTTGAACGACAGTTGCCTCACCATTGCCGAAGCACTCAAACCGGCGGGGTACAACGTGTTGATGTCGGGGAAATGGCACGTCGGCGAGCAGCGTCCGAATTGGCCAACCGACCGCGGCTTTGATCGTTACTTTGGTCTAATCAGCGGAGCGTGTAATTATTGGAAAGTCGACGAAGGCCGCCAAATGGGCTTGGAAGACCAACCCTACACTCCGCCAGCCGAAGGCAGTTTTTATATGACCGATGCGATCAGCGACTACGCTGTAAAAATGGTCGATGAATATGGCCGCCGCGATGAACCTTTTTTTCTTTACGTGGCCTATACCGCTCCGCACTGGCCGTTGCACGCTTGGCCAGAAGACATCGAAAAGTATCGCGGTAAATATCGCGGCGGTTGGGAAGCACTCCGCAAACAACGGCACGCGCGGATGATCGAAGCGGGCATCGTCGATGCCGACTGGCCGCTCTCGCCGCTCGATGCAGAGCCTTGGGACAATCTGACGGAAAAAGAGCAAGCAGATTTTGATCTGAAGATGGCCGTCTATGCCGCCATGATCGACCGCATGGATCAAGGGGTGGGGCGAATCGTTGATCAGATCCAAGCGGTAGGGGAACTCGAAAACACGCTGATTCTGTTCCTAGCCGACAACGGTGGTTGCCACGAAAATCCCGTTCGCAGCGAAGTCCCCGGCACGCCCCCCGGTCCCCAAGACAGCTATCTGGCCTATGGAAAAAATTGGGCCAACGCCAGCAACACGCCGTTTCGTCGTTACAAACATTGGGTGCACGAGGGCGGAATCTCCTCGCCGCTGATCGCGCATTGGCCCGCTGTTGTAAAGTCCGGGAAACTCACCAAGCAGGTTGGCCATGTCGTCGACTTAATGGCGACTTGTTTGGATGTCGCCGATGCGGATTATCCGGAAACGGTCGACGGCAAAACCATCCACCCGCTCGACGGCAAAAGTCTGTTGCCGGTTTTAGAAGGCAAACAACGGACCGGGCATGAGATGCTATTTTGGGAGCACTTTGGCAGCGCCGCCGTCCGACAGGGAGATTGGAAACTCGTCTCCGCCGAAGGAGGGCCGTGGGAGCTGTATGATCTCAGCAAAGATCGTACAGAGCTCAATGACTTAGCGAAGGCAGATCCCGAAAAACGAGACGAACTCCTGGTTGCGTATCGCGCCTGGGCCAAAAAAACTGGCGTCCGCCCACCCAAAAAATCCCGAAAGAACCGCAAACAAAAATAACCGCCGGTTTCTGCGCTCCACCACCCAAGGCATCCTGGTTCCCAATTTCCCGAAGCTCGGCTTTGAGTACCCACTGCGCAATCCCCCTCCCCACAAACAACTAAGTCGCCGCCCCCACAAAACTCATCCCGGTTTTCTCAGCCGCAGCCGTCATCGTACGGAAACCGACGCGAGCTGCTTCTGTAAGTTCCATGTTCGTGAAACATTCCACCGTCATCGCGCCGGAATATTTGTGTTTCGCAGCTACGGCAACCAACGGCGTATAATCCATGCTCCCTTGTCCCGGGATATGATGCGTCCATTTCGGATACTTACCGATGTGGTCTTTCAAATGCGTATGCCGAATCCGTTTGGCAAAACGGTCAAAAAACTTCACGGGGTCAACATCGATCAATTCCAAATAACAAGGATCGAAGTTCACACCAAAATCGTCGGAGCCAACGTCGTCGAATAGCCGTTGCAGAGCATCGGGCGAATCGTCGATCCAGGTTGGCCAAATGCCATCGACCGCCAGAGAGACATGTTTTGAAGATCCGTAATCGGCGGCAGCGCGAATTGCTTTCGCCGTTTTTTTCCACAAGGCCTCCGGGGCAATCCCCTCTTGCGGACCACCCATGTGAAACGTGACGACCGGCGCGCCGAGATCGACGGCCAAATCAACGCTCCCTTTCAAATCGAGCGGCTTGCCGGCGGCGATGGTCCCCGTCAATTCCGCATGCGTAATCACCGCCGCCACGCGAAGGCCAAACCGCTCCGCTGTCTCACGCGTTAATTTCCGCCGCGCGGCATCAAACGATCCGGGATCATTGGATTTGCCATGCGTGCCCGACACATCAACCCGCGTGTATCCCACGCCGGCGGCAAAGGCCAACGTCTCGGGGATCGGCTGGTCGAGGACATCGGTGTAGCTGTAGGTGTAAAATGAGAGGTGCATGGTTCTTCTCAGTCCGCTGGGGGAAAGTCACAGTGAGCGCTGTCGACCTAGCATTGTGATGTTGCGGCGACCCGATTCGCAACAGTCGATTCACCCATTCCCATTAACGACGGTCAATCGGAACAATTTCCAGTTGGGGACGCTCGGGCATTTCGATCGCGGCATGACTGAAAAAGGGATATACACTCCATTCCACACACGTCAGCACGTCCGGCTTACCGTCGCCATCCATATCGGCAACCCAAGGATGCGGGCCGTGCGCGGTGACTTTGATCGGCTTGCCGAAACAACTGAGAGTCCGCGGTGCATCGAAGAGCGGATCGGTGGCGGTGCCCACATTTTTTAGCAAATAGATGCTGCCTTGCTCGGGTCGCGTCCCGGCGCAACTGTAGATCAAATCTTGCAGCCGGTCTCCATTCCAATCCGTCGCGCGAAACGATTCCGTCCAATGCGAGGTCCGTCCCACGATCGCATCATCGATCAACCGTCCATCAGCCAGTTTCAGTGGTGCCTGCTTGCGCAGCCTCAAGTTGCCCGATTCGTCGCGATATTGCGCGAACAACGTCGCCTTGCGCGTGAAGCCATCATGCGTAATAAAGTCCGACAATCCGTCACCGTTAAAATCCGCGACGGCAATGCCGGTCCGCCAAAAGAAGGGACGCTGCTTCTCAAAGGGATACGGCTGGTTCGGCACGGACTTGTCCCCCGCCAATCGCGCCGACTCGGCAATCATCGCCGGGGTATCGGGAAACCCATCGCAAAGAATTTGTCGCTGCGCCGAGAATTGCGGTTGGCTGCGCGTACCGATATTTTTGTACCAGAAAATCCGATTGGTTTCGTTGGGCAGAATCAAATCGGGCAGGTCATCCCCGTCCCAATCCGCGTAGACGGGAAAGGGGTAACCCATGTTGTGCCAATGTTTGCTATCCAGGATGTCGTCGCGCAACAACCGAATCGGCTGACCATCCGCTAAAATTTGCTTGGCTTCCGCATAAGCCGGCTGAGCGTTCGTTCCCTCGTTGATCACGATCCGCGGCCATCCATATCCGCCGCCCACCAACAAATCTTGATCCCCATCACCATCCCAATCACAAACACACGGCCAAGCTTGATCACTCAAAGCTAAAACCGCCGACTTCGATTTGGCATCGTCGAAAAGTTGAAACCGCGCGGTGTCATTTTCGCTCGGCTGATGTTCGTAAAATGAAACGCGCTGATAGACGTCATGTTGTACCAACAGGCCACGGCGCGGACCGTCGGGGACAGCCGCCAACTCGCTGCACCAATTCACAGCAATGTCACTTAATCGTTCCGCTGCGGCAAATGTTGGAGGATCACCCCCCAGATTCTTTCGCCAAGCCACACGCCGCGCGCGGGGGTCTTCGTCCGAGCCGTCAATCAAGCAAATTGCATCCAACTGCCCATCTTCGTCGACATCCAAGAAACACGCAGACTGTCCGGCATCAATTTTTGTAGCGGTCGCTAACTGCATCGGCCAACCCTCGGGGTTAGTGTTCTTCAGATAAGTGTCGCCCACCACAAAGTCGACGGCATCATCGCCGTTGAGATCCACCGCACGGCATGTGCCCCATTTGGCCCCCTGGCGCGACACGCTTCCCGCAGCGACCAACTTCGGCCATCCGCCCGCATCGTTGTGGCCACTGTTGAGATAGAGGTGCAACTCATCCCCCCGCCGCGGCGAATAGACGACATCAATGAGTCCGTCACGATTAAAATCCGCGAAATCGGCGCGCATATAAATCGAGCTGAAATGCTTAGGCTCCGTAGCGTCAGCGGATTCCAGATAGCGCAAGCGGGTCAGCTCTCCGAACCCCAATTCATCTTTCCCGCCTACGCGCGGAAACGCAATGATCCCATCCCAAGGGTCACCGGCACGGTAGGCATAATTCCAGCAACCAAGCAAATCGCGCCGGCCGTCGCCGTTGATGTCGATCAACCGACTCAGATAACTGGGGCTGATCGGTCGCCCGACCCCAGCATTGTAACGCAACAGATCGCCGGTACCGATTTGTGGCGTGAATTTCTGCACCTGCACCTGAGGCCGCTGCGCGACGCTACTAAAGCGAATTTCATATGTCGTATGCGCGGGATCACGTACCACCCATTCCACACGTCCCCGATCACCAAGCGCAAAGTCTTCACGCAATGCATGCGGAACTGTTTGACCTGTTGCAACGTTGTGGACGGAAATCGAATCAGGATCCAGTACCCCGGTCGCACCCAGTTCAGTGATTGCCGTCGCGAAGTCAATCTCCGGATCAAGCGGTACCTGGGCGAACGGCAACTTGGACGTGACCGTCACACGAATCGCCAGCATCCTCTCGGGCGGATCCGCCGCACGCACATCGGCCAGTAACCCAGCACTCAAGGTCACACACAAAACAAGAATTGCGTTCCACCGCATCGTATGTTCCAATTCCATCACAAAGGTCATACAGCTAATCCAAGCCCCGCTATCATAAACAGCCTGTAGTCTAAGGGGCCAGGCATGAGGCGTGAGGGGACAGGCTTGAGGAAAGAGGCTTTAGGCTTTAGACCTTAGGCTATAGGAATGGCGCAACTAAGCCCCAAGACTATCCTGGCGCAACCTCTGGCCACTGGCCACTAACCACTTTTTTCTGTCTACTGTCTACTGCCTACTGGAAATGCCATGCAAGTCATCATCACCGCCGTCGGACCGGATAATCGTGGGTTGGCCGATCCGATTGTGCATCATGTTTCTACATCGGGAGCCAACATCAGTGAAATCCAGATGTACGATCATGATGCGGAGCGGATCTTTGCCATGTTGCTTCGCATCGAATGGCCGAGCGATTCGCCATCGGTGGATGAATTACGGGAGAAGATGAATGAGATTGGCCAGCAGACCGGATTGTCGATTCGTACTTGGTCACGGCCGCAGCCATCCAGAAAGCCGCGGCTGGCGATCTGTACAACCTATCGCCCCGAACCGGCACTGGCGGTCTTGCGCGCGATTCGTGATGGCCGTATTAAGGCCGATCCGGTGGTGATGCTTGGCAACCGCAGTGCAGTGCAGGGGGTGGCGGAGCAGTTTGGCGTCGATTGGCAAATGGTGGGGGACGGAAAAGGAAATCCCGACAACGATCGTATGGTGGAGGTTTTCGACGAATACGACGTCGATTACATCGTGCTGGCGCGCTACATGCGGATTTTGCCGGCAAGCACCTGTTGGAGATTCGCAGGAGGACGGATTATCAACCTGCATCACGGCTTACTGCCACCGTTCCCCGGCTTCCGCCCCTACCAAGACGCCTTCGAACACCGCATGCTGACCTACGGAGCGACAATCCACTTCATCGTCCCCGAACTCGACGCCGGCAATCAAACGATCCACCAAGCCACCTTCACCGTCACCCCCGGCACGCCGCTCCAAGAAATCATCCGCATCGGCGAATCAGACCACGAACCAACCTGCTTGGTCGAAGGTTTGCGGCGGGTGGTGGATCGCGAAGTGGAGTTGCACTTCCACCGCGTGGTGGCGACGGGTGCGGGCGGGTGAGTTTTTAGCCACGGATGAACACGGATGAAAGGGTGGCAGAATAGATCGTGCTGCCCATTGATGAAAATGGATAACCCAAGATGCGAGTGAGAATGCAGGAATTCGTTGCAAGAACTGGGCTATGAGGCACACAACATGCCGCAACCACAGAAATACTTATACTCGTGCCTGTTTGCTGCACTTGTAATCACGGGGTTGATTTACAGTGTTGGCGTTCAGTCCCGAAGCAAAGAGGGGGCTATTGCCTCCTCTAAGACGGCGGATATGGTAATGAACGAGGTTTCGCTGCTTCAACAAAGGCGTTTGAAGGCGGACGAGGTTCCTACGTCCGCGACGGTTGATGACGTCCGTCACTTGGTACGACATGCTTTCGAGGAATTAGAGCGCTGTCGCAATTCAAGGTTAACCTTTCGGGAGTATAATAGCCTCCTTGCTCAGTATGACTTAGGTCTATCTTCCAGCGTTGATGTGGTGCGATTTGAGGAGCCGTTTGTCCAATTGGCTGTCCGCGCCGGTCTTTTCGACGAAGCACAAGAAATCGTTACGTGGTGTACGAACGCGGACAAGAACTTCGGACACTTGGCTAATTTGGCGGAGGCACTGATTGATAACGGACATTTTGATAGAGCTACTCATCTGATTGCGACCATCGACAGGCCCATTCTGCAGGCGTCGCTTTACTTGCGCATGGCAAAACAAGAGCGACAGTTGGGTGACTTTACAAGTTGTCGTTCACATCTAAGGGACGCAGCAAAAACTTTGTCAGCCATTAAAGATGGAAGTGACGATGGTCGGCAATCTTGCGAAGTCGCAGAAGAAGCATTTCAATGCGACTACACAGAGGATGTGACAAAGTATTACGAACAAGCGATTGCGACGGCCGATAAAATACAAGATCGACTCAATAAAGATATGGCTTACGATGCAATTGTGGAATCGTTGTGCAGAGTAGGGAGAGTTCGCAAAGCAGAAATAGTCCGAGCCCAAATTGAGCGTGAGTCGCTTTACCATGGCAGTTCTGAACAAATAGCGGCAGCGCTGGCGAATAAAGGTGAGCTTGGCTCAGCGATACGGGTCGTTGAAGAAATACCCATTATCGCGCAAAAAGCACAAGGGTACGTTACGCTGGCGAAGATTCGTCAACGGGCCGGCGACGCAAAAAGTTCGCGGCAAGTCTTGCGGAAGGCCTATGAAACCGTTTTGGAGATTGAATCCATAACCGCAGCCAATGCGAGTCTCAGAGACATTATGACACTATGGTATGCTTTGTCGCTCGGCGATGATATGACGTTCCTATTCGATACATACCACACAAATACGAAAAAAGAGATTCGCTTTGCTCATCGCCAATACCAATACCGTGCGCTTGCTGAATTGCAAGCCAGCGTTTTGGGAATGAAAGACTTGGCCTTGGGCAATTTCCGCAACGCACTCGGTGGCGAAGCGGACGGGGGTGCCTGGAATGACGCGGCAAAAAATGTAGTGTCGAGCTCGATGGCGCAACACGGATTCCCGCAAGAGGCCGAATCAATTGCAAACACTATTTCACTCAAGTCGCAAAAACGCATGGCGTTGTCGAGAACTGCACAGGGGTACGCAAAAGAGGGCAATATCAATGCGGCACTTCGCATATGGGAGACTGCGGATGCTGCTGACACAATGACCAAAGACGTTTATGCATTGAATATAGTGGTTGGGTGTTTATCAGGCGGACGAGGTAATGAAGCTCACGCGGTATGCAACGTTATCAACGATGAATATTTACACGCAGTGGCCTTATTTTGCGTTTGCCGCGACGACGAAACGCCGAAGAACTGGCAGACGACGTTGAAATGGGTGGAGGGTCACGAATCCACAATGGTAAGGGCATACGGGATATTGGGACTGTCGGCGCACTTGAGCGCAGCACAGTGACGCAGGGCAAACTCCCGCCTACCGACTCCATTTTGTCAGCCGAAACCCTATTAGGCGACGTAGGCTAAACCAATGATGGAATGGGCACTCTCGCAACTTGTTTCCTATTCGCTGCTCGCGTGGTCGCTTTATCTTTCGATCACGGTTCTCGCTGCCTACTTCGCACGTGGTTGGGGTATTATTGCTGGGCACATAGCGATTGCGTTCGTCGTTATCTGGTATGATCTCCAGTGGATTCAAACAGCGATGCATGCGCCTGGATGGAACGGCACTCCCGATATGGACGTTGTCTTTCATTTCGGCGTGTGGATGCGGGTCCTGTTGATTAACACAGTCTTGCTCCCGCTCGCGTTTCTGACGCGATGGTTGTCAATACGGCGAATTAAGTAACGTCGGGGTGGCCCCGAAAGATTCTTTCGGGGCGGCGCAGCCGCAGGAGGGATTGCGCGGAGCCTGGGGAAAACAACGGATCCCTTGCCGACTTCGTCGGCCAAGAAAGAACCTTTTTGGGACACACTGCGGTTATCGCATATTTCAGGATACTCGGAACCATGAACGAAATTAGGCATTCTCCATTGCGTTACCTTTGTGGAGCGTATTTTCACCAAGATTGGGATGCCGAACATGATTCCTGGGAGTCAGTAGTTGAAGCCTTCGTGTGTTCCGAGTCGAAAGACATGGTGAAATCTGTCTGTGACGACATAAGTGCCATTATTTCCGAATATCTGGACGACTCAGCCCTTGAACGTTACATGGTGTCAGAACTGTATTGTGGCTATTATCCTCCCGGAGACAGCATGACGTTTACCGAGTGGCTCAAGGCAATAAGGCGTCACATGGACGCAGGGGTGGCCCCGAAAGATTCTTTCGGGGCCGACGAAGTCGGCAGGAGAGGTTCAATTTAGGCGACCCAACTAATCGGCACGCCTACGGTTCTCTTCTCCAAATACCAGCGTGCGGAACTCCATTTCCAAACAGCACATTTCTGCACCAAACCGGCGCGCACAGGATTCCGGTGCATGTACTCCAGTTTTCCTGAGAGCTTTGCCTCGGAATAAATCTCAAACGAGTAATACTTCGGCGTCCAGATGCGGTCGGGTACCTCACTGTTTTGGAAATAGGCTGAGTTTCCCTCGCGGTACCATTTTCGGATTGCGTGGCTCGAAAGACGTTTCCAGTGTTGGATGAAGCGGCTCAATTGGCCGGTCTCCGAGAATCGGATCACGGCGTGCATATGGTCGGGCATCACCACGAAACCCACACACGTCGCGGAGCGGTCTTGCAATTGCGAGTTTAACTGTCCGAGCAGAATTTTCTTCGGTTGATCTTCATCGAGTAGCCTGCGGCGTCCATGGCACGAGAACGTCACAAAGTGGCAGTAGAGTTGGTTGTCGTATTGGCGGCGCTTGTCGGACATGCTTTGATCATGTGCGAATGAATGCGCCGGATCAAGAAAATTCAGGTTGCTTCAGGTGAAATCATTCTACGTTAACTCAAAACGTAACAAGCTCCTGCGGCTGCGCCGCCCCGAAAGAGAATCTTTCGAGGCCACCCTTGGGTATTTTTCCTGGCTCAATATCTCAAATCCTAGCCCCCTCAAGCTGGGCTTGCCCGATCGGTCGCTTCGCGATATTCTCCCCGCCACAAATCCTCTCGCGGGAGATGGTGTTGCCGTTGTGACTCGTTCATTCGCGTCGGTAGATGGCAACCCGCCCCTCAAGACTCGTCTCTCAATTCTCTCGCATTCACTTCCCAGCATTTATTACGGAGCTCGGCCATCATGAGTATGGTCTCCCGTTCGCGCCTGACGCGTTCTCGCCGGTTCGCTTGTGTCGCCCTCGTTGTCTTTGCAGGTTGCAATGCAATGAACGGCACGATGAATAACGAAGTCGGCAAGAATTATTATAAGGCCGGCAATTACACGATGGCCAAGGATGAATTTCAGCGGGCCGTGATCAACGATCCGGAGAACGCCGACTACATCCACAATCTCGCCGCCGCCCAGAAAAAGCAGGGGCAAGTCGGCGAGGCGGAACGGCTGTACCGGCATGCGATCACTGTGAATCCCGAACACCAACCGTCGTATCACAGCTTGGCGCTGCTGCTCAACGAACAGGGCCGCCAAGGTGAGACACTTTCCATGCTGCAAGCCTGGAAAGAAACCCAACCGTACAACACCGAGCCGTATATCGAACTCGCTTGGATGAACCGTGAACAAGGCAATCTGGCCGCGTCGGAACAATTGCTGACGCAGGCGCTGCGGATCCGTCCCAACGATCCAATCGCTTCGGCGCAATTGGGACAGGTCTACGAAGACACCGGACAAAAAGACCGGGCATTGGCGATGTATCAGCGTTCGCGATTCTCACAATGGAGCCAGCCCCAGGTCGAATCGCGGATGACGGCTCTGATGCGCGAGAATCCGCAAATCAGTTCCATCGGATCGGCCGTCTATGCCCCCACCCCCTGGACGACGGCGCAAAACGGTTACCCGCAACAACAAATGGCTAATTATCCACTGCCGAACTACTCCGCAGCGACGGCCAGTGTGCCCCAAGCAGTGATCACCGAACGGCCGATTGCACCGGTTCCTGACTCGAATATGCAAATCGGCGCGCCGATTCCGGGAAATGGCGGGACGCAAATCAGTAGCGGCGAGGCGTTCGTACAGCCGTTTTAGGCGGTCTCCCCCAGGTGATTTTGCCGCTTTGTGTGCAAGTTTGCGATTTCCGCGCTGCTAGCGGTTTCGTGACCCTTGGCGCTACGCCTGTCTCCACTAAGCTAGTGTGAGAGGCGTATGGCGCGCGGTCGGACGTCGAATTTCGGCGGACCCTGACTAGACCAAGCGCGGGTTTGTCGTGTAGATCTGCAGGAATCCGGGTGCCACTGCTGGCTTGTCCAGCAGTGTTTGGCGGGGCGGGCGGATTACACTGGCGGACAAGCCGCCGGTGTCCCCCTTTTTCGACAGACTGCGAATTCACCGGGTCGATCTGCAGGGAACGGTACCCGCTATTTCTATGGCGAATGTGTGCTGAGCAATCATTTTTGGGAATCGGATAATGTTTAGAGTATTGATCACCGACAATCTGTCCCCAGCTGGGATGGAAGTATTAAAAAATCTGCAGGGTATCGAGGTCGATGTCCGTCAGGGACTTTCTCCGGAAGAGGTCCGCGAGGCGCTCAAAGAGGCGGACGGCATTATTATTCGTAGTGCGACGAAACTGACGCCGGAATTGCTCAAGGACCAACCGCGACTCAAAGTGGTCGTTCGTGCCGGGGTGGGCGTCGATAACATCAACCTGCCGGCCGCCACCCGCGAGGGAATTGTGGTGATGAATACTCCGGCGGGCAATACGACCAGTACGGCCGAACATACCGTGGCGATGATGATGTCCTTGTCGCGAAACATTGCCCCCGCCGCTGCCAGCATGAGCGCCGGACGTTGGGATCGCAAGTTGTACACCGGAACGCAGCTCGCGGGTAAGACGTTGGGCATTGTCGGTCTGGGACGAATTGGTTTGTCGGTCGCCAAACGGGCCCAAGGTTTGGAAATGAAGATTGTCGGCTTCGACCCGTTTCTGTCCGCCGAGCGGGCGGCCGAGTTGGGGATCGAGCTACATCGAGATATCGACGATCTGGTTCCGCTGTGCGATTACCTAACAGTGCACACGCCGCTGACGGATGAAACACGAGGCATCATCAATGCCGCGCGTCTGGCCAAAATGCGCAAAGGCGTGCGGATCATTAACTGCGCCCGTGGTGGAATCGTTGATGAGAATGATCTGGCCGATGCGATCGAAGCAGGACAGGTCGGCGGCGCAGCGCTGGATGTGTTTACGTCCGAACCCCCCACCGACGACCGCTTGGTCAAGCTGCCGCAAGTACTCAGCACGCCGCACCTGGGGGCTTCGACAGAAGAAGCCCAGGAACTGGTGGCGGTCGAAGCGGCCGAACTGATCAGTGGGTTTTTGCTGCGAAATGAAATTCGCCATGCCGTCAATTTGGCGCCGGTCTCGGCAGCGGAGATGGCCGAGATTCGCACGTACCTCGACCTCAGTCGTCGTTTGGGATTGCTCTTAGCGCAACATCCCAAGGCGGGGGGGATCAAGAGTGCCCGCATTATGTATCGCGGCGAGGTAGCTGCGAAAAACACTAAATTGATCACCGCCAGCTTCACCTCGGGGCTACTCGAAGCGGCGATGGATGATAACGTGAATATCGTCAACGCTGAGTTGATGGCCAAAGAGCGGGGGATTGAGATCACCGAGTCGAGTTCCTCAGAAATCGGCGATTTCTCGACATTGATTCAGGCGACGATTGATACGGATAACGGCCAGCCGACTGCTGCCGGGACAGTCTTCGGCAAGCAATTTTTGCGTTTGGTCCGGTTGGGAACGTTTTCGCTGGATGCCTATCTGGATGGGCTGATGTTGATTTTCCGGCACCGCGACGTGCCCGGTTTGATCGGCTACATCGGCACGATGTTCGGCGAACATGGCGTGAATATCGCGCACATGTCCCTGGGGCGTGAACACGACGAACAGGGGGGCAACGCGATTGCGGTGCTGAATCTGGATAACGCTCCCACGCAAGAGATCATCGCCGAAATCTGTGCGCATCCCGATGTGACGAGCGTCGAGTTGGTCAAACTCCCCCCCGCCGGCGCCCCGCTGCCTTGGCTGGATCGCGGTTGATCCGACTACGCAACATGCGGAGCGCACGACAACGCACGATCCCAGCCACCCTGGATGAAAATGTTCCGGCATGATGCCTGGGCCATTTTCAATCGCGGACTTCGAAAATCACTTCGACCTCTACAGCGATGTTGAAGGGCAGTGAGCCCATGCCGACGGCGCTACGGGCGCCGCGACCTTTTTCGCCGAAGACTTCGACCATCAAGTCGCTAAAGCCGTTGATCACTTTGGGGTGATGCCGAAAATCGGCGGTGGCGTTTACCATGCCCAGCGCCTTGACCAAACGCTCCACCCGGTCGAGCGAGCCCAGATAGTTCTTGATCGTCGACAAGATGCACAGTCCCACGAGCCGGGCCGCTTCGTTGCCTTGCTCTTCGGTGAGATCATCGCCCACCCGCCCTTGGATCTGCTTGCCATTGGCGTGCAAAGGGCCGTGCCCGGAGACGTAAATCAGATTGCCCACTTGGACCACCGGCATATAGGTTCCGGCGGGGACTTGGGGAGCGGGCAGTTCTAGTCCGAGTTCTTGAATTTTTGCGTCGGCACTCATAGTGGCGATAGTCCTTCAGTTGTGAGAGTCATAATCCGGGCGAAACGAACTCGCCGGGGGAGGTTTTGGCTTTCAAGATAGACACCCCGCGTCCTGTTGCCAAATGCCCCGGTCGTTTTTTGGGTCGGTCTCTCAATATTCGTCGATGGAAAAACGGCTGTCGACGCAGATTGAGGATTTCGCTATGCTCCGCACCGTTTTACCGCAACCGACCGGCAGAAATTGCCGGTCGGTTGTCGCGAATGCTACTTTTACTGAAAAAATAGCCGAATTAAGCGGTAGCCCCCCGATACATCCGACCCCTTGGCGTGTTTATTGCGGGTTGAGTCACACCCAATTGTATGGTTGCAATGGGTCGATTGATTTCAGTGTTGATTGATGACTGTGTCGATCCATTCCAGTGAAGATGCGAAATGAGTTCGCATTGCCTAAGGCCAAATCACCGCGCTGCGGATTATTGAGTCAGCGTGGATCCATGGAGGGAACTATCATGCCTCGCCTATATAAGTCGTTTTGCTATTTCGTCGGCTGCGTTTTCGTCCTGCCCTTGTTTGCTGGGTGCCGCAGTATGAATCATACCGAAAACGGAGCGCTGGTCGGCACCGGTATTGGCGCCACCACCGGTGCAATCATCGGCCACCAGTCCGGTCACGGCGAGGGAGGCGCGCTGATCGGGGCCGCTGCGGGAGCGCTGGGCGGGGCATTGGTCGGCAATGCACAACAGATGTCCGAAGAACGTGACGCAGCCGTAGTCGCTGCCCAACAGGCAGAATGGCGCCGCCACGCCGATGCTCAAGCGGTGACCAATGATGACGTGATCCGTATGGCGCGCGGCGGTCTATCGCAGGAAGTGATTGCCGGCACGATTCGCAGTCGCGGAGGACGTTTTGACCTTTCTCCCAACGCGTTGATCGCACTCAAATCCGAAGGCGTTGGGGATGGCGTGATTCAAGCCATGCAAACCAGCGGCGGACCGCAGTATGTTGCCGGTGCGACTACCGTGACCCCATCGGCCGTAATGACAGTCCCCGGTCCCCCGTCCACGGTGTATGTCACCCCGCGTCCCTCGGCGCAAATTGTGATTGGCCCACGGCGCTGGCATCGCCGCCCGCGCCTACATCGCCACCGCTGGTAACGGCAGATTGACAAACATTCTATTTCGAAAAAATGCCATAACTGTTTTTATTAGAAGAGTTTGCGGTGATTGGTGCAGCCTCGGGAAATTCTGGGAAACACCGAATTTTTACGTAACTTTTACAAAACGATGACACTGCAAAACGCGTATTTGCTTAGAATTCTTCGACTTCGGTTTGGACACCGAACAATGTCCGTCAATCCGATGGACATGCCGATCGTAAACAGCAACGAACTGCTGGATGCAGTTACTACGGGCCGTGCAAGTGCCGGCCATGAAATTCGGGAGAGGGAATCCAACAAGCCTCTGTCGCGCGATCGGCAAACTTTCGCAAGTAAAAGCTGACAATATGAGGGGAGCAGTCTAGTGTCGCCACAAGCCACGCAAACCAAAGCGCCAACGCAAACGCGTAACCATAAATTAGACCGTCATACGATCAAATCTCCCGCGCCGCGCCCCGAGCAATCGCGAACGGAGGAGCGTCAGGCGGGAAAACGTCGTCAAATGCTGGAAGGTACGCCGAGTACATTCCGGTTTCGCGATCAATTTCCCAATGGCATCAATTGGGTGACCACCGGTTGGATGACGGTCATGCACGTCGGCGCCGTGGCTGCCCTGTGGTACGTCAGTTGGCAAGCCATGGTGGCGTTCTTCATTCTGCACTACATCACCGCCTGTTGGGGCATCACGCTGGGTTACCACCGGTTGCTGACCCACGGAAGCATGGTTGTCTCCCGCCCGGTTCGATATTTCTTTTCGCTGTGCGGAACACTCTCCGCCGAAGGCAGCCCGCTGTTTTGGGTGGCCAATCATCGCAAGCATCATGTGCTTTCCGATCATGAAGGGGATCCGCACTCCCCCAACCAGGGTTTCTGGTGGTCCCACATGCTGTGGTTCCAACCCAAAGATACCGCCGAACAGGAATTGGAGCTGTTCAAACGCTGGGCGCCGGACATGTACAACGATCCGGTGCAACGCTTCCTGCACAAGACCTTTATCCTGTATCCGATTTTACTTGGATTCGGGCTCTTCGCGATCGGTCAATGGGCCGTCGGCGGACTGGGCATTTCCTTCGTGCTGTGGGGACTCTGTGCCCGCATGGTTGTCTGCTACCACTGCACATGGTTTGTGAATTCCGCCACGCACGTTTGGGGTTATCGCAACTACGAATCGACTGATCGCTCACGCAACCTGTGGTGGGTGGCCCTGTTGTCCTACGGCGAAGGTTGGCACAACAACCACCACGCCCATCAACGTCTGGCGAAACACGGCCACCGTTGGTACGAGATCGACGTCACCTACCGCACAATCTGGGTGTTGGAAAAACTCGGCTTGGCCACGAACGTCCAAGACAAGTTGCCCAAACTCGGACCACTGGCCGATGGCCCGGCCAAGCTTAACTAGCAGCGTCGGCTCTTGTGCCCAATGCCTGCGAGGCTACTGCCCGAGTGCGGAACTTACGACCGCCTGCAGTGCCTCGCTCGGTGTGCCAGTTAATCGTGTGACATCCAGTCGCGGCAGGGCGGGCAATTCGTCCCATGCCGCGGCACTCTCTTCCACGATACTGTCCCCCGCGCCCAACCAGGCAATGAGGGCCGGGGCAGTGGCAAGGGTCTCATGGAAATCCGCCTCGGCAAATTGCGATTGCAGTATCTCGCAGAGCTCGTTGCGTTGCTTTGGGTTCCCTCCGCAGATCGCGAAATCAAGCGGCCGCGCCAAGAGCCGCTGTCGCAATTCAGCCACGGTCACGCCTTTGACTGGATGCACGATATCCGCAGCAATTTCTGTGAGCGGATCGAGTACAAATCGCCGGTACCAGCTGGCCGGGTGCGGCAGGATCAACCGAGGCTTGTCGCAGACTAGGTCGCCGTAAAAGATGATGTCGATGTCGAGCGTCCGTGGGCCCCAACGTTTTTCGCGGGTCCGGCCCAGCCGGGTTTCGGTGGCCTGCAGCAAATCGAGTAGTTCGAGCGGGGCCAGACTGGTCTCAATTTCGGTGGCCGCATTGAGAAACGCGTCTCCGGCAACTGCACCGACAGCGGCGGTTGTGTGGGAGTTGCTGACCTGGCCTACGGAAACAGCTGGCTGGGAATTCAACTCATCGAGACAGCGAGCAAAGGTCTCGGCGACTGCGCCGGCATTTCCGCCTAGTGCCAGAAAGCATTGCGGCATAAGAGGTTTTCATTCGTGATCCGTCGCAAAAATGCGACAACCACGAGGGCCTTCCGTGGATCTCGAAGTAGGAAACGATTACAGCTGAGCTGCGATTCCACCCCAGAGACCTCCAGTCCCGACGCCAAACGTGGAGATAGCAGAGATTGCTGACAGTAGAATCAGGCCCAGCATCACCGCATATTCTACAGCAGTTGTGGCGTCCTCGTCGAGCAAAAATTGTTTGATCGCGTTCATGATGACTTCCCTACCGTTCTAGAGTCGCCTCAGCATGATGGGCGACGGTCCCTTGGTTTCTATGTTGAACAAGGGGGCAATAAAACACTAGGTTGTAGAATTCCGTCCGTCAAATCGAAATTTGCGGAAATTAGTGAACGAATCGGGACCTGTTTCGCTTTGGCAACACGCTAGGACGACTCCTGGGGCGATGTCGCCCGGGTTGATGCCGAAATGCCACAGTTTCGGTCAATGTCACTGGAGAATTTCTTCCGTTCCTGCGAAAATGAAAAACGTCGCGATCGACGCGGGGCAGACGGAGACGATTAGCGATGTCGCAATCGATCAAGCTGCGTAATCCGCATCACGTTTACTTGTGAAAACCCGGGAGGAAGTTTTTTATGGCCAAAGAAGAGGCCATCGAAGTTGAAGGTGTAGTCACCGAAGCATTGGCCAATACGCAATTTCGCGTTGAGTTGGAAAATGGGCATATGGTTCTGGCCCACGTTGCCGGGAAAATGCGCAAGCACTTTATCCGTATTGTCCCAGGCGACCGTGTCGTCGTTGAAGTCTCGCCTTATGACCTCAACCGTGGACGCATTGTCTTTCGCGAGCGCTAACGCGATTTGTTCGCCACAACCGGATTCCCTAATTCCGGCTCTGCCTTGCTGATTGTGGGCCTACGGTCCGCCTATTCCGTCGCAAAGCCTGATGACACGTCGCATGGAGGAGACCCCACCCGTGCCTGATGAGAGAGCGTCTGCGCCTGAGCCGTCGGTCGATCCGTCCGATTTACCCTTCGTGCAACTCTTCACCGATGGCGCCTGTCGCGGCAATCCCGGACCGGGGGGATGGGCGTTTATTCTGCGGTTTCCCGCCACGGGAGCCGAAAAGGAAGCCTCCGGCGGCGCGCCCGATACCACGAACAACAAAATGGAAATGCAGGCCGTTCTCTCCGGACTGAGCGCCCTGAAGCGGACCAGTCGCGTCGAAGTGATTACCGATAGCACCTACGTCGCTAAAGGGTGCAGCGAATGGATGCCCAAGTGGAAAGCCAACGGCTGGAAACGCCGGGAAGGCAGATCGCTCAAACCGGTCAAGAACGAAGACCTCTGGCGAGAAATGGACGCGTTGCTGGCAAAGCACGCCGTCCAATTCCAAATCGTCAAAGGACACGCCGGACATCCCGAAAACGAACGCTGTGATGAACTCGCCGTAGAAGCCGCCGAACAGTATCGCTAAGCGGTCTCCGGGAGGGCGAAGCTCCCGCTGAGCCGCATCGGTACGTTGAGCATGGCCCGGCTGGCGTTTATGTGCGCAAGAACGCGAATGGAGAGTGCGCGGCTCGGCCGGAGCCTCGCCCTCCAGGATCGCCTGTTTAGTAAATCACAGCGACCAACGGGAGTGGCCCACCCGCAACAGAGCGGCAGCTCTCACCCAGCGGCCACGCCGCCTATGCGGTCTTTGCCGACCCAGGGGCGTAGGACTTCGGGGATGATGATGGAGCCGTCTGCTTGCTGGTAGTTTTCCCAGATGGCGATCAAAGCCCGTGTCACAGCGACGGCGGTGCCGTTGAGCGTGTGGGCGATATGCGTGCCTTTTGTGTCCGGTGATTTGTAACGGATGGCCAAACGACGAGCTTGGTAGTCGGTGCAGTTGGAGGCTGAGGTGACTTCGCCGAACGTTCCTGTTTCACCCCGTCCCGGCATCCAGGCTTCCAGATCGTATTTGCGGTACGCCGGTCCACCCAAGTCTCCCGTGGCAGTATCGACCACTTGATAGGGAATGCCCAAGGATTGGAACAGATCCTCTTCGATCGCCACAATCTCATCGTGGATCGCGTCGGATTGATCCGGGCCGGAGACGACGAACATCTCGACTTTGGTGAACTGATGCACGCGGTAGATGCCGCGCGTTGCTGCGCCGTGAGCGCCCGCTTCGGTTCGGAAACAGTGTGAAAGTCCTGCTACCTTGATCGGCAAATGCGTCGCATCCAGGATCTGGTCTTTGAACATCCCCCCCAGCGTGATTTCAGCCGTCGCGACCAGGCTCAGGTCGGTTTTCTCCACAGAATAAATCTGTGCCTCCGGTCCGCGCGGGATGAATCCAATACCCTCCAGCACCGTATCACGCGCCAAGTCGGGCGTCGTATGCAGGGTGAAACCGGCGGCGGCGGCTTTCTGCATCGCGAATTGGATGAGCGCCATTTCCATCAGCACGGCTTCGTTTTTCAGATAGTAAAAACCGTGTCCGGCGACGCGTGAACCCGCTTCGAGATCAATCAGGTCATGCTTCTCCGCCAATTCGACATGGCTCAACGGGGTAAAGTCGAATTTGGGGATTTCGCCAACTTGCCGCACGATCCGGTTGGCGTCGTCGTCGTTGCCGACCGGCGCATCGGGATGCGTCATGTTGGGGACCAGGGATTGCGCGCTGTACAGTTCAGCTTCCAGGTCTCTGAGTTCCGCTTCGTTGGCGGCGATTTTCTGTTTGACTTCCTTACCGTGAGCGATCAAGGCCTGTTTTTTCGCCGCATCGGACTCCTGGGGAATCTTGCTGGAGGACTCCTTGTGCTCGTGCCGCAGGTTGTCGCCGGCGGAAATCAGTTCACCCCGCCGTTGTCGCAGTTGGACGATCTTATCAATGTCCGCAGTCACACCACGGTCGCGGCAGTTTTGGGCGACTTCGTCGGCATGATCACAAATGAATTGCAGGTCCAACATCAGAAGAGACTCTTTCTTGGCGTTATTGTTTGTGCGTCAATTCCGTAGGGCAGGTGCTTTGCGATGCACCCTCCGGTTTTGGCGGCTGGTTATTTTTCGGCTAAGTAGTGTAATAAGTGGGCGCTGGCGCGGGTGCCGCGGTGGAAGTCTAGGAGGTTAAAATGTTCGTTGGGGCTGTGCAAATTGTCAGTGTTTTGCCCCCATCCTAACAGCAGTGTATCGATTCCCAGAATCTCTCGAAAGGATGCCACCACCGGGATGGAACCCCCTTCGCGAATCAAGACCGGCGGCGTTCCAAAGGCGTCGTCGATCGCGCGGCTGGCGGCGGCGGCGAATGGTCCGCTCATATCGACCACCATGCCGTTGCCACCATGTTGGTCGGTGAATTCCAACACCACCCCCGCTGGGCAGAGCGACTCTAAATGCGATTTGAGCGCCGCAGCCACCGACTTGGGATTTTGATCAGGGACGAGGCGGCACGTGATTTTGGCAGTGGCGAACGAGGGGATGATCGTTTTCGGGCCTTCCCCCTGATAGCCCCCGTAAAATCCGTTGATTTCACACGTCGGACGTGCCCAGCGGCGTTCGAGCGTGGTAAAGCCTTGTTCGCCGAATGTCTCCTGCACGCCGATTTTTTCTAGAAAAGAGGCTTCGTCGAACGGAAGGTTCGCGAATTGTTTGCGTTCTCCGTCGGTCAGCGGAATCACGCCGTCGTAAAACCCGGGAATCGTGACCCGGCCGTTTTCGTCGACGAGCGCCCCCACCATTTTTGCCAAGGCATTGACCGGATTGGCAATCGCGCCGCCAAAGACGCCGCTATGCAGGTCTTGCTTCGGTCCCCGCAACGTCACTTCACAAGCCATGATGCCCCGCAGGCCATAGGTAATGGCCGGCATGCCGGGGCCGTATTGGCTGGTGTCGCTGACGACAGCCACATCGGCGGAAAGGTCCTCTTTGCGGGTCTCTAGAAAATCATCGAGGTTGTTGCTGCCGACCTCTTCTTCGCCTTCGATGATCACCTTGACGTTGACCGGCGGAGCGTCTTGGGTCTTGGTCCAAGCTTCGATCGATTTGAGATGCGTGTACAGTTGTCCTTTGTTGTCGGTCGCGCCACGCGCATAGAGATTTCCGTCGCGCACGTGCGGATCGAAAGCGGGGGTGATCCAATCCTCCAGCGGATCGGGGGGCTGCACGTCGTAATGTCCGTAGACCAAAACCGTGGGAACATCCTCAGAAACCATGCGCGAGCCGTACACAATTGGAAAACCGGCTGTCTCGACAACTTCGACATTCAGTCCGGCGTCGACCATTTGAGCGCGAACGAACTCAGCCGCTTTCGTCATTTCCGCCGCAAAGGCCGAATCAGCGCTGACGCTGGCAATCCGCAGAAAATCTTTCAATTGCTCGACATTGCGCTCGGCATGTTCTGTGAGATACTGATCGACCGATTCCAGGGCATTCATCCGTGGGCGTCCTTAGGGTAGGGAGTCTCGAATAAAACAGGCGCGCTGATCTTAGCACGAAACGACTTGTTTTGAAGCCGGTTTCGTCGCAACTATTCGCCAGTTGATGACTCACTCGCTGGAGTGGCGGGGACCAGGGAGGCCAGTGTGGCTTGGGCGGCAAGTTTTCGTTGTGTGTCGCGGAGGCGTTCCAGCATCGAGCAGCGGCGGCCGTCGCCGGTACTGTCGGCCATTTCGAAACCGACGTTCATAAGCTGCTCAGCGGAGATCTGTTCTGGGGGTTGCGCCAAGGTGACCGTTTGTTTGTCGTGATCCAAATAATGCAACAGACCCGCTTCGACTAAGCGGTCGAAAATCTGGGAGACCACCGACGCGGGCAACGAGGCTTCGTCTGCGATTTTGTGCACGGATGTTTGCTGCCCTTGATTGAACCGACCGGTCACGATTTCCATCACCGTCAACACAGCAGCGGGATCGATCAAACCGATCGTTTCGCGTTTGCGTTCGATTTCATCCAGCCGTCGGCCATGCAGCATTTGCAGTGCGGCGCTGACTTGCAAGCCAAACAAGACCCCCAACCACATTAAATAGACCCAAAACATAAAGAGCGGCACTAGCCCCAATGAGCCGTACAAATGGCTGATTGTAAACGCATTGGCCAGATAAGCCCCCATCGTCCGTTTGCCGACTTCTAGCATCAACACCGTGACTAATGCCCCGATTGCCGCTGGTTTGCCGGCAACTTCTGTATTCGGGACGAGCGTATAGACCCCGAACATGAATAACCATTCGATCGTTACCACCCACAAGAATCCACCGATATCAATCAGCCATTGCCAACGACTGCCCAGCGGGGACTCGGTCTTAGTTTTTCCGTCGGACTGTGTGGCGGCGGTTGCCGTGTCGGTCGTGTCCGTGTCCAGCAGCCGTGCGGCTTGTTCCTCCTCCAGGGCGGATTCTGCAACGGCTTTGGCGGCCTTTGAGTCCAAGAGTGTGTCGATTTGCCCGTCGAGATAGACCGCCAAGCCCAAGGCAGCGGGGCTGATGGTGAGGATGAACCAATACAACGGCACACGCCGTACCCAGGACCGCCCTTCGGGCGCGCGATAAATGGTATTAAAGCTGTTTTCGATCGTGACCATCAGACTGATCGCCGAATAGATGATCAGCGCCAATCCGACCCAACCCACAGCCGCCAAATTGATTTCAGCGGCTTTTTCAATCAGTGCGACAATCCATTCCTTGAGGTTGATGCTATCCCCAGGCTCGCCGTTTGCTCCGGCGGTTCGATCAACGACATGGATGTCCGCTAAGCCGATTTCATCCAGTAAGCTTTCGACCTGTGCTTGAAAGTCGGGGATACCAATAATCGCCCGGACCAGGATCGTGGCGACGATTAACACCGGCAACATGCCGAACAACACGCGATAGGCGAGCGCCGCCGCCATTTGTGGGGCTCGGTCGTGTCGCAATTGTCGTGCGCCAAACCGCGACAGGTCATAAGTGAACAGCGCAGCCCGTTGCCAACGATCCAATTCGCTCCGCGGCTGTGTCACAACGCGCTTGAGCCAGAGCAGGGCGTATTGAATGAATTGGCGAATCTTCTCAATCATCGCGTTCCGACTCCAGAGTGATTTTGGCTTTGATTCCTACAAAGCTGGTTCAGGAGCCAGCACTGTGGGAACGCCGCGCATCCCGATCAGGCATTGGGAGGTTGTTGGTCGTGCTGCCAATCTTCGGTGCAGGATGAAAGGCCCGCTCACAACTGCATCGGCGAGTCACTTTTCCTCGCCTAATTCGCTGTTGATCACGTCGATCATCTCCCGCAGCCGTCCGATGCCGTGCCGGTCGAATTGAAATACCAATCGTGGTAAATGGAGCAGATGTTCTTCATCCATCTCCCACTTTAACACGTCCGACTTCTCGATGCGGCCCTTTTCCACGATGTCGCTAAACTCATCGTTGAGGCGTTCGACGAACGCATCGCTCGGCTCGCAGTGCAGTCGCAGTACGAGTTTGTTCCGCACGTAGCGCATACTGTTGTACACGCTATAAAAGCTGAGGATCTCCTCGACCGCTTCGTTGACATCGTCGGTAACGAGGAACAGGGACATATCGGCCGGAGAAATCAATTCGCGGGCAAGCAATTGTTCGGAGATGAATTCCAGCCAGGCTTTCCAATAGATACCCCCCGGTTCGTCGATGAACACGATCGGCATCATGTCCCGTTTTCCGGTTTGCACCAGTGTCAGCGTTTCGAATCCCTCGTCTTGTGTGCCGAAGCCGCCGGGGAATAGGGCGATGGCGTGTACTTCTTTGACGAACAGCAATTTGCGGGTGAAGAAATACTTGAGGTGAACCAGTTTTTCGTCGTCGTTAATCACATAGTTGGCATCCTGCTCGAAGGGGAGCATGATGTTGACCCCCATCGACATCTCTTTGCCCGCGCCGACGTGTCCGGCTTCCATGATTCCACCGCCGGCACCGGTCAACGCCATCCAACCTTCGGCCGCCATCAACCGGCCAAATTCGGCTGCCTGTTTGTATTCCTCGTGTTCGGCCTGCGTTCGCGCTGACCCAAAAATCGTCACTTTGCGGTGCTTGCGGTAGGGGGTGAACACCTTGAACGCATAACGCAGTTCTCGCAGGGCGCGGCTGAGCAGTTTTAGGTCACCGCGCGTCGCTTTGTCCCGGGCAAGTTTGTCAGCGGTCTCTTTGATCTCGTCAATCAACTCTTGATTCTCGACCTGATCACCAAAGTGTTCGGTTGGTAACACGTTGGCTTCAGAGAGGTTCGGGTCCGCACGTTTCAATCGTCGCTTCGTCATGTTCGTCTCCCGGATACGGGGTCACTCCATTTTATTGGATCGGCATTATAGTGGGTGAAGCGGCTTCGGGGGCAAGGGAGAAAATCGCAAGCGAAACCTGTCGCCAACGCGATTCCTGGTTTCAGGACCACTTAGTAGGTAAATTGTTGAACTTGAAACCGATTTCTCGCACAGCGACCAAGACCTGAGCGCGACCGTTTTCATTAGCCACAGATTGAACACCGATGGAACACAGATTTTCTGAGTCTCTGAGGAAACCAATCATCAGGTGGCAGCGATTGCCAACGGCAATCGGTGTGCAACAGGCACAAGAAGCCGCAGTTTTAGCTGTCCCTGCTGAGGAGACTCTGCTTGTTTAAACACGAGGAAATTGCGGCTTCTTGCGGGCTTTGCCCGCCCCGATAGCAAAGCTATGGCGGCCACCCTGAACGGTTTGCATTCTTACTAGTCTCACAGGTGCAATTGAATGCTGTGGGATAGGCAGTTTGTTTTCAGAGTGCACTGCGACGTACATGGCACGGTGTGTCATGCTTGAGTGTGTGTTGCTGGGCGGCTTAGAATACGTGTCTCCATTTCTTTCAATCGAGACATATCATGAAAAAACTTTGGTTGAAGTGTCCCCGTTGGCTAAGACTCTCGTTGATCGTCTCTGGTTCGGTGATTGCCTTACTGGCAATTCTCGCTGGTGGCGGTTGGTGGTATTTGAATCCGGCTGTCGAGCGAACCGACGGCGTGGTGTATGGCCAGCGGAACGATCAGCCGCTCGTGCTGGATGTGATTCGTCCGCTCAATCCCAACGGCTTGGGCGTGGCGTTCATGGTCAGCGGTGGTTGGAAATCGGGAAAGGCGGGCGAAGCGCCGGTGTTGATGATGGCTCCGTTGCTGCGGCGCGGTTATACGGTGTTCGCGATTTACCACATCTCCCAACCGAAAGCGACGGTTATGGAGATCATCGAAGACGTGAACCGCGGCATTCGATTCGTGCGCCATCATGCGGAGGAATATGGCATCGACCCCGACCACATCGGCGTTAGCGGGGGAAGTGCCGGTGGTCACCTGAGTTTGATGTTAGCGACGCGCGGCGGACCAGGTCCGGAGGATGCAGAGGATCCAGTCGATCGAGAAAGCAGCGCTGTGCAAGCGGCGGCGATTTTCTTTCCGGTGACCGACCTGTTGAATCTAGGCCAATCGACCGAGAATCTCGGCGATGGCGGACCGCCGAAAAGCTTTGTGAAATCCTTCGGCCCCAATGCAACCGACCTGACCGCCTGGAAAGAGATCGGCCGCGACTGTTCGCCGATCTACCACATCACACCGGACATGCCGCCGATCCTCATCTATCACGGTGACGCCGACACGTTGACGCCGCTGGAGCAATCCGAGTGGTTTCGCGATCGCGCCGCTGAACAGGATGTTGATGTCAAACTGGTCGTACACCCCGGCGGCGAACACGGTTGGTCAACGATGTTGTGGGATTTGCGAAAATTCGCCGATTGGTTCGACGAACACCTCAAACCAGCGGCGGCTGGGAGTTGAGAGCTAGGATGCATTCCAAGAACTGTGAATTGAAGGGCGTTGCCGTATCTCTTTTTATGAAATAAGTTGCGTCATTTTATCTCCGTTGCGATGGACAGTGCTGCGTGGATTTATTCATGTAAGCCCCCCGCAGGAATCAATCGCAAGCATTGACGCACCACTGGCATGCCAGTCATAATAGGGACCGATTCTATAGAGATTCGCCCGCGCATCCTGCATGGTTTACAGCGGTTTGTGTGAGCCTCCTGGGCGGCGAAGCGGTGGCGTTATCGACATTGCTTCGCGGGCGAAGTAAGCTGGTTTATTGGCATTTCGCACGAGAGACGTGTTCCGGATCCTCTGCTCAACTGGCCGCGACGGAGACTACAACAGTGCGTTCGATTTCCTGTTTGCTTTTACTCACCGCCTGCTTTGCTGTTGCGCCGACTTTCTCTGGGGCGGAAGAAAAAACTGGGGCGGCTGAAGAATCATCGACGGCTGATCAGGGAGAGCGGGTCAAGCGCGACCTTCGGGCGTTGTATACGTTTTCTGCCGGCAAGGGCGATATTGTCCGCGATCAGTCGGGGGTTCGTCCGCAACTTGATCTCAGAATCGAAAAACTTCCCGCTGTGAAATGGAAGTCGGGCGGACTGCTGATTCGGTCGGCGACGAAACTCCGCTCGGTGGCTCCGGCAAAAAAACTGATTGCCACCATCAAACGGACCGGTCAAGTCACGGTCGAAGCTTGGATAGTTCCGGCCAACGATCGTCAATCCGGCCCGGCGCGGATCGTTTCCCTCTCTGCGAATCCCAGCGGACGGAACGTCACTCTGGGGCAGGACGGCAAACGCTACGACGTCCGCTTGCGAACAACCGCCACCAGCGGCAACGGACAGCCTTCGACGAGCACAGACAAAGGGGTCGTCAAAACCAAGTTGACGCATGTCGTCTATACACGCGACATAGCGGGCAACGCGCGGATCTATATCAACGGGAAAGAGAACGTAGCCAAAAAAGTTGACGGACAGTTTTCGAATTGGAGCAACGACGATCATCTGACGTTGGCCAACGAAAGTACAGGCGGCCGCCCCTGGTTGGGCACGCTGCAATTGGCTGCCCTCTACAGCCGTGCGTTGAGCGAAAAAGAAATCGAACAAAACTTCCTCGCTGGACCGGGCGTTGTAGACGCAGCGCCGTTGACGGCTGAGAACCATCAGTCACAAATATTCGCAAATCAGGTTGCTCCTCTATTGGCTAAGCAATGCTTAGACTGCCATGATTCGTTTGCCAAAAAAGGTGGTTTGGATTTGTCGCGACTAGCCTCCGCATTGGCTGGTGGTGAAAACGGCAAGGCGATTGTACCGGGCAATTCCGCCGAGAGCCTGCTGTGGGATCAGATCGAATCCGATGCGATGCCGCCCGAAGGCGAACCGCTGACGGCGGAGCAAAAGAAACTGCTGCGGCAATGGATCGACGACGGGGCGCATTGGTCGGTCGATCTGATCGATCCGGCCGTTTATGCGAACAACAGCCCCAACGGTGCCGTTTGGCTACAACGGCTCACTGTTTCGGAATACATCGCGACGGTGCGCGAAGCGGTGGGAGTCGACATCTCGCAAGAGGCTCGCGAAATCCTGCCCCCCGATTTGCGGGCCGATGGTTTTAGCAATACGGCCTATAACCTCAGCGTCGACTTCAAACATGTCGAAGCTTATGCCCGTTTGGCGGAGGTCATTGTCTCGCGGATGGACGTCTTGAAGTTCGCGCGCAAATTCTCCAAGAGCAAAAAACTCTCCACTGATTCCACGATGCGCAAGTTCGTCGCCAAGATGGGAAAACGCCTGTTGCGAGGCCCGCTGGATGAACGCGAAATTACCAATTACAGCGGCATCGCCACCACAGTGGCCAGCACAGGCGGCGACTACGAGGAAGCGGTCAGTTATCTCATCGAGGCCATGTTGCAGTCGCCGCGGTTTATGTACCGAGTCGAAAATCAGCAGGGGGATGGCACCGCTTGGCCGGTCGGCGGCTATGAGTTGGCGTCGCGGTTGAGCTACATCCTCTGGGGTGGTCCACCGGACAAAGAGTTGTTTCGTGCTGCCGAAGCGGGCGAGCTGGGCAACCAGGCCGCTATCGAGAAACAAGTCCAACGGATGTTGGATGATCCTCGCGCCATCAATCGTTCGTTACAATTTGTCACCGAATGGCTTGATCTGGAGCGACTGGAAAATCTCAGGCCCAACCGCGAACGATTTCCCAAGTGGAACGACGCGTTGGCCGCTGACATGCGGGACGAAACCTTGGCGTTCTTCAAAGAAGTCGCCTGGACGCAAAAACGACCGCTCGCCGATTTGTTCAACGCCCAAGTCACATTCGCGACGCCGGAATTGGCTGAATACTATGGAATCGAGCCGCAAGGTCCGGGATTGGAGCGTTACGACCTGACGGCCGTTGCTCCGCGCGGCGGACTGCTGACGCAAGGCAGCGTATTGACCATGGGAGGCGACGATGCCTCGATGGTGACCCGTGGGCTGTTTGTCCTGAAAGATGTGTTGCGCGGCATGGTGAAAAGTCCTCCGCCCGGGTTGGATACGACCCCGGTCCCCTCCAGTCCGGGGCTGTCACAACGTCACATCGGTGAGCAGCGAATCGCCAATTCAGCCTGCGGCGGATGTCACTCAAAATTTGAACCGCTGGCGTTCGGTCTGGAGAAATTCGACGGCCTCGGTGCGTTTCATGACAAAGACGAACATGGCAACGAACTGCGTAGCGACGGTGAAGTCCTTTTTCCTGGAACGGCGCAACCGATCAAATATCAAACGTCGGCCGAATTGATGGACCTGTTGGCCGACAGCGAACGGGTTCGCGAGACATTGACCTGGAAACTCACACAATTCGCACTTGGCCGCCCGCTCGGCGCGGCGGATGCACAAATTGTGGGAGACATTGATCAAGCTGCCCAACAAAACGGTGGAACCTATTCCGCTCTGATCACCGCCATTGTGATGAGTGATCTCGTACAAACGACGCGCACCGAAGCCACTCCCACGGAGACAAAACCATGATGAAACAACCGATTAGCCGCCGGATGATGCTCAAAAGCGCGGGAGCTGCCACGATTGGGTTGCCGCTGTTGGAAGAGATGTTGGTCGCCCCCTCTTCAGCAGTTGCCGCTGCCGCCGAGGCGACTGTGCCGGTGCGGGCGTTTAATCTCTTTTTTGGTCTGGGCATTCCCGCACCGCTACAAACCGAAGGCTTCGAGGGCGTGCTGGAGCCGCTCAAACCGCTCGGTGATAAATTGTTAATCATGCGCGACGTCGACCAGGTGCGTTGTGATGAAAAAGGGATTAACGCGCATTACGACGGAGCGTCCGGCGCCTTCACAGCCGAGCCGCCCGATGGTGAAGCGAAATCGGGGGGACCTTCGATTGATCAGGTGATTCGCAATGCGCATCATCCCGACGGGATGCCGGCCGGTATGGTTCCCACGTTGATTGGCGGCACGTACTTCCGCCGCAGCCGCGTGGGGCGGTATGTGCACAGCTACAAATCCGACGGTACGGTTGCCGCGACAATACAGGAGTCGCCTCGCAATCTGTTCGACCGTGTCTTTGGTGCGATCGCCCTCTCAGGCGACAACACCGACATTCGCCGACAGCGCCTTCGTCGGAGTGTGTTGGATTCGGTGATGGACGAATACAAATTCTACACCGGCGCCAACTCCCCGTTGGGCGCCGCCTCGCAGGCGCGCGTCGCCGATCACTTGGACCGAATTCGCGAGTATGAGCAACGCGCCTTTTCGTTGGCCAAAAAAGATCCCAACTCGCCCGAACTGCCGCCCCGTTCGCAATTGCTGCACGGCGGCCCAGCCGACCCCGGCGGGATGGGAATCGATATTACATTGGAAGAGCTAACCACCGAGTGGCGGTTGATGGCCGACTTGTATGCACTGGCCATCCAAATGGACCGCGTCCGCTTTGGATCGCTGACCTTCTTGGCCGCCGGCGAACGGATCCGTCTGACCGGCGATTACGAATACAATGGAAAACAGCGATGGCAATTCGACGATGCCAAGCACCTAAACGCCAGCGGCGACAAAGGGTGCAGCCACGAATGGTGGCATAAGTTCAACCCGGAAAAAGAAAACGAAGCACTCCGCGCGCACGCGCATCTAAAAATGCGTGAAGTGGCTTATTTCCTAGAGCGGCTGACTGGTGACGATGCGACCGAAGCCAACGGCAAGACGATCTTGGAAAACTCGTTGATCACCATCTCCACCGAATCGGGAGATGGACGACACAACAACACCAAGCGCGAGTTGTCCGGTGTCTTTCACGCGATCACAGGAGCAAACGGTCGGTTCAAGACCGGTCAGTTCTTGGATGTCGGCGCCGAGGGGCTGGACGTCTATAATAGTATGCTGACCGCGATGGGCTGTACCGAGCGACTGGGTCCGCAGGACCGCGAAGTTCGCCCCGTCGACGCGATCCGCGCCTGAGTCGGTTTCGAGGTGAGACATTCCTAGAACCGGTCGTTGGGCATTTCGTGGTCGCGTATCACGAGAAGTCACCTCGACCAACGTTCAGGAATTCTATGAACCGCCTCGTTATATTTCTATTCGTCGTTGTTGCCGGTTGGCCCGGTTTGGAAATCGCAGCAGCCGAAACCGCCCCTACGCGTCCGAACATTCTGTTTATTCTGGCGGACGACCTCGCTTGGTCGGACCTGGGGTGTTACGGGCATCCCTGGCACGAAACGCCGCATCTGGACCGCTTCGCCGCCGACGGAATGCGGTTCACCAATGGCTATGCGCCGGCGCCGATCTGTTCGGCGTCGCGGGCAAGTTTCATGACCGGCAAATCGCCGGCGCGGTTGCACTTTGAATTTGTGACCAAGGAGAAGCCGGGACGACCCCAGCACCGCGGCGGTCAATTGATGCGCTCCCCGCCCTATACCATGAATCTACCACTCGCCGAACGGACGGTGGCGGAGCGGTTGGGCGACGCCGGATACCACACAGCGTTCTTTGGCAAATGGCATCTCAACGCGCATCACGGCCGTTATCTGGGATGGAGTCCGAAACATGGTCCGCAACAACAAGGTTTTCAAACAGCCGTTGAGGAATTTGGCAGTCATCCCTACAGCTACGGAAAAGGCAACAAGCCCGCACCGATCACCGCGCCGGGGCAATTTCCGGTCGACTCCATGACCAACAAGGCTGCGGCGTTTTTGCAGGGTAAGCACGACGCTCCGTTTTTTTTAATGGCTTCGCACTTTTACGTGCACACACCCGTCAAGACCCCGTGCGAATGGTTGCTCAAAAAGTACGACAAGAAAATTCCCGCCGCTGCGCCTAATCGCAAAAAGCAGATCGCCTATGCGGCGTTTTTGGAAACGCTGGATCACTATGTCGGACAGTTGCTCGCGGCGCTCGATGCGTCGGGGCACCGCGACGACACATTCGTCGTGTTCACATCGGATAACGGCGGACATCCTGAATTCACCGGCAATGGCCCGCTCCGCGGCTCGAAATGGAATCTCTATGAAGGCGGAGTCCGCGTGCCCTTCATCGTCCGCCTTCCTCAGCACATTCCCGCCGGGACCACCAATTCGACGCCGGTCATTGGTTATGACCTGTTGCCCACCTTCGCCGCCCTCGCCGACGCACCGGTTGATATTGCCGCGGAGAAATTAGATGGGCAAGACCTGACAGCGGTCTTTGAAAAGACAGAGCAGGGACCCGACCGGGCGTTGTACTGGCATTTCCCGTATTACCATCCGGAAAAAGGCTATGAAAAAGCGCAAGCGGACATTGGCGTCAACGACTTTGCTGTCAGTCAAACCCACCCGCATTCCGCGGTACGCTCCGGCAAATACAAAATGCTCTTCTTTCATGAAGACCAACGTACTGAGCTATATGACCTGAGCGAAGACATCGGCGAGCAACACAACCTTGTTCAAAAATCGCCAGCAGTCGCCAACGAGATGCGGCAACTGCTGACGACGTATCTCGACGATGCCGACGCCCGATTGCCGCAACCGCTGCATACCCAAGCCAGTACGACAAACACCGCACCGACTGAAAAACCGCGGAAGCCGAATATTCTGTTTGTCTACACGGATGACCAAGCTCCCTGGGGTTTCGGCGCAGCAGGCAACCCGCAAGCGCATACGCCGAATATTGATCGTCTCGCCGACCAAGGCGCGCGATTTACCAATGCCTTTGTCACCACGCCGGTCTGCTCACCAGCGCGGGCTTCGCTGATGACCAGTCGTTATGCGAGTGAATATGGCATCCTCGATTTCATTCCACATCCCCGCCATAAACTGTTTGATGCGGACAAGCAAATCGGCCTCGATCCCCGTAGTGTCACCTTTGCCGAGGTTCTCAAAGAAGGCGGTTATGCGACCGGCTTGATCGGCAAATGGCATTTGGGCGATTGGACCGCTGTGGAAAATCGTGACTACCATCCCACGCAACATGGTTTCGATTATTTCATGGGGCTGACCGGTGGCGGCACAACGCCTGACGATCCGCCTTTGGAAGAGCACGGGGAGGTTCGCAAATTCCAGGGACTAACGACCGACATCCTTACCGACCGGGCGATTTCGTATATCAAAGAGCATGCGGAGGTACCGTTTTTACTCTGTTTGAACTATCGCGCGCCGCACGGTCGCTGGTTGCCGGTGGCCGATGAAGATTGGGCACCGTACGAAGACCTTGATCCAATCCTGCCTCATCCTGATTATCCCGATCTGGATGTGAAATTGGTCAAACGCAAGATGCGTGAGTATCTGGCAAGTATTTCCGGCGTGGATCGCAATTTGGGCCGTGTCCTGCGCACCCTCGACGCATTAGATATCGCCGGCGACACCGTGGTGATTTACACTTCGGATCACGGCTACAACATGGGCCACAACGGGATTCATCACAAAGGCAACGGGGTTTGGGCGACGAAGACTAGACCACCGACGACCAAGAACATCAACGGCAAGTACCGCCCCAACCTGTACGACAATTCGCTGAAGGTCCCCGCCATCGTCCGTTGGCCGGGCGTGGTGCAACCGGGGACGGTGATCGAAGATTCCACGACCAGCCTCGATTGGTATCCCTCGTTGGTCGAAATGGCCGGCGCGACATTACCAGAACAACACACCGTCCGCGGCCGCAGCCTCGTGCCGTTGCTCCGTGGCGAATCGGTGCCCGGTTGGGATCAGAATGTCTATGCCGAGTACAGCATGATTAACTATTGCCGCGCGTTCATGCGAACTTACCGCACGCCGGAGTGGAAACTGGTCCGCGACTTCCTCGATCCGGCGCGGGATGAGATTTACCACCTCTCTGTCGATCCTGAAGAACGGGTGAACCTGATCGGTGAAGACCGCCCCGAGATTCATAAAGTCATCGCTTACCTCGACCGTGAAATACGTCGCAACATGAAACACATCAACGACCCGTTGCTCAAGACGATCCAACAAAAACCGACCGGAGTCACTCCATGAGTCGATACGCCCTGTTTGCCACGTGCCTGTGGATGACACTGTTGGGGCCGGCTCAGGGAACGGCCGAAGAGAACGCGGTTCGGCCTCCGAATTTCCTGATCATCCTCGCCGACGACCTGGGGCGGGAATTATTGGATTGTTACGGCGGGCAATCCGGTTATGAAACACCGCGGATCAATCAATTGGCTGCCGACGGCATGCGGTTCAAGCATTGCTATGCGACGCCGCTGTGCACGCCCAGCCGGGTGGAGATTCTGACCGGGCGGTATAGCTTTCGCAACTACGTCGCCTGGGGCGAATTGGAGCCGGGCGAAATCACCTTTGCCAATCACCTAAAAGACGCGGGGTATGCGACCGCCTTCGCCGGCAAATGGCACCTGGGGGGCTGGTCTTCAAAACCGCCGCGAATTGCCCTAGCCGGGTTCGATGAGTTTTGTTCCTATGATTCGGTCCAGCTGTTGGCGGATTCGAAGCGCGGGCTGGGGAATCGTTTCTGGGGCGGCACGATTAATCGCAACGGGCAGCAGACAAAACTCGACCGTTACGGTCCTGATGTAAATTGCGATTTTCTAGTCGACTTTATCCGTCGTCACCAGGACACCCCGTTTCTGGCCTACTATTGCTTAACGCCGATGCATCGGCCGTTTCACCCTACACCCGAGCATCCTGATGCGCCTACGGCGGGGGAGGATCCGCCGCAGGCGTGGATGGGTAGTCGCGGCGATGCCCAAAACTATGCCGCCATGCTCCGCTATACCGACAAGCTGATCGGGCGTTTACTCGATACGCTCCAAGAGCAAGGGATCGCCGAGAACACCGTTGTGATTTTTACATCCGACAACGGTACCGACAACAAAGGGGAAGCCAAGACGATCCGCACAAAATTCCGTGACCGGATGGTCAGCGGCGGCAAGTATTTCCCGATCGAGTTGGGGGTCAATGTGCCGTTGATTGTACATTGGCCGCATCGAACCACACCGGGGCGGGTCTCGGAGGAGTTGGTCGATCTTACCGACGTGCTACCGACGATTCGCGAACTCGCCGGGGTGAAAAAAGACGAAGACTACCCCACCGATGGCATCAGTTTGGTGCCCCATCTCACCGGCCAAGCAGAGCACGATAAGTCGTTCATTTATACCTGGGGAAATTTCGACCACAGTTCGAAAAGATATAAAGCCCCAGCAAACTATGCGGAGTCATTTCTACACGTCGTCCGCGATAAGAATTGGAAACTCTACAATGACGGCCGGTTGTTTGATCTTTCGCATGACTTTTTCGAAGAGCATGAGATCCCCGCTGAAACCGACCCCACTGCCGACGCCGCGCGTAATCGCTTGCAAAAATCGCTATCCGAATTGCGAGCGACGCCGCCTAAAAAGTTTTAGTCTCAGACTTGGGATCTAGCGGGCTGTCAATTCTTCTCGCATCAATCCCGGCACGATGGCATTGGTCGGTTCGCGAATGGCGTTGTCGTGGCTGAGTACCATGCCGCGACCGACGAAGTATGTGTGGAAATCGGCGACGACGAGGTTATGGACCTTCTCCGCTGTTCCCCCGGAGATCGCTGCCACTTTTTGCGAGCCGATGACAGTGTGCAACACATTGCCCGCGGCAAGGTTTTTGGCCATTGTCCATCCATGTCCGGAATGCCAGAAGGGATGTCCGCCGGTACACACGAGGGATTCGCCTTCCTGGAGCAGGATCGTCTTGAGTTCTTGGGGAGTCCGCTGCGTGGGACGCAGGACCGGTTTGTACATCAGTTCGCCGGTCTCGATATTCTTGGAGAGCACCCGGTCGCCGGCACGGATTTTTTCAATCGCCACAAACCCCTCGTCCGTCCAGACCGGAGTGCCTGCTTGAAAACATTCGGTCGTCTGCGTGTACTGTTGATAACTTTGATCGAAACTGAAATAGTTTTGATTGTAGCTGAGATCAACAGGCTTCTCGCTCACTTCAGTATCCTGTTCTGAATTCCACCACGCCCACCATTTCTGAGGCGAATTAGAAACATCGGACTCGGAAATTGCTGCCAGGACCGTATAGATGCGGGCATTGTCCTTTTGGGCTTGTGCATTGATTTGCCGAGTCATTTCCTTTTGCCGCCGTGAAATATCCTCAGCTAACCGCCGACTGGATGCGCCATTCATATCCTTTGGTCCGATATAATCGATTGTCGATTCCACAACGAGTGCCCGTTTTTGATATTGCTGTTCGCGGTAGTAGACCTGCCGGATAAACGCTGAACCGTTGCGATAACTGGCTTCGATCTCCGTCTCGATCGGTAGGGTCAGTCGGCCTAACAGCTCTGGAACCGATTGTTTGCGCGGCTTGTCCTGCAGTTCTTCAATGGCCGCGTCCCGCACACGGCTGTTATTGGCTGCGATGGCGACGTCGACAAGGGCATGGGCGGCTTGATACACAGTCATTTTTCCAAACGTACGCGTGGCTGCCAATTCTTCGGGCTCTTGGCCGCGGAAGAACATTTGCTCCATCGCATACACCGCCTCTGGATCGGTAATCGCTGCCAGTTCTGTTTCTGCTTTTTGGCGTCGGCGTTCAGATCGAGAACTCAAACCGGTGCGAATCTTCAGAATGCGTGGCTGCCAACGATTCAGGGCAACGGCGCGGGTTTGCTGTTCCTCTTTAAGCATTTCTAGCTGTTGAGGGCTGAGCCATATTCCGCCGATCATTCGATAGCCAAGCCGTCTGCGGACTGCCTCGGATGTCGGTTGAATTTCCAACGCTTCCACGAGGTGAGCCCGCTCCTGATCCCAAAGTCGGTGTGTCCGGCACCAATCGGCCAGCTTGAGACGTTCGGCAAACGACTCTGCTGCATCACTGCGGCGCTGGCGATATTCACTGCGCAGTGCTAAAAGTTTGTCAGAGGTGGGCTGCTGATCGTACGCGACCCAGCCGGCGTGGGTTCTTACCTGTCCCGACTGCCAATGCGCCGGCGCATCCCGTTTGGAACTGCCCAACACACCTTGGAGTAACTCGGCTCGATTCGCCACGCCTCCATCGACTTCCAAGCGGAGCACCTGTGCCAGCGTCTCCCGCGAATCGCGCGAGACCGGACGCTCAGCAACCACGACAGCTGTACTGGATAATCCTGCAATGACCACAATGACTATGATCTGCGTTGAGCACTTCAGCATGGTATTCACCTTTCCCGGCGTTTTCGCTTGTCCAGTCGATGTCCACGTATGACCTTAAGATCGTGACCAGTTATTCCACAGCATTGGCTTCGTCCATTTGTTTGCAGTTTCGCATTGCTTAAAGGACTTGAGGCAAAGCCGGCAGCGCGGCGACTAACGTGCTCTCAGTTCTTTTCGTATCAATCCCGGAACGACAGCGTTTGTAGGTTTGCGGACGGTGTTGTCGTGGCTGAGTACCATGTCACGACCGACGAAATAGGTATTGAAGTCCGCCACGATGAGGTTGTAGACCTTTGCAATCGGACCGTTGGTCATGCCATCGACTGCCTGTGCTCCGGTCACGGAATGCAACAAGTCCCCCTGCTTCAAATCCTTGGCCATCATCCAGCCCATCCCGGATCGCCAAAATAGATGGCCGATCGTGCAGTCCAAGGTTTCGCCACCCGACAGCATGATCGTTTTGAGCTCTTGTTCGGTCCGCTGGGTCGGTTGGAGAACAGGTTTGTACATCAGTTCCCCGGTCTCAATATCTTTGGATAACACCCGGTCGCCGGCGCGGATTTTCTCAATCGCTACAAACCCCTCGTCCGTCCAGACAGGCGTTCCCGCACGAAAACACGAGATCGTAGGCAGTTGGACAAGTCGTTCATGCGAATGCTCGTAGTAGTATTCGTACTGCTTTTCAGAGACTCCGATGTCCTGCTCGAGGTTCCACCAACTCCACCATTTTTCGGGAGTATTGGACACCTCGGCGTCGGAAATCGCTGCAAGCACTGTGTAGATTCGAGCATTACTGTTCTCGGACTGTTTGTTGAGTTGGCGGGCAAGCTCAGCCTGTTGCCGAGCAAGATCTTCTACGAAACGCTTGGTACCTGTGGCGTAGAATGCGCCCCCTCGACGACCCGTCCCTGGTCTACCACCCTGAAGCGTCGTTTCCACAATGGCTGCTTGACGTCGATACTGCCGCTCTCGATAGTACACCTGACGAATGAACGCGCCAGAATGGTGAAAGCGGGTTACGAAAGCTGTCTCCGTCGAATCGGATAATCGTGCCAATAACTCCGGGACCGAGTGTTTATGTGGTTTCGCTTTGAGTTCTTCAATAGCTGCGTTTCGGACCAGGCTATTGTTCGACTCAACCGCAACATCCACCAGCGCGTGTGCCGCTTGATACGCCGTTATTTCTCTCAAAGCCCGTACAGCAGCCAATTCCTCCCTCTCGACGCCGCGGAGGAACAACTGTTCCATCGCATAAACGGCCGCCGCATCCGTGATGGCAGCCAACTGCCGCGTGGCGAGACGCTGACGCCGCTGGGAACCGGAATGCAAATCGTCACGCAGTTTGGTGAGGCGCGGCGCCCATTTCTTGAGTGCGGCGGCGCGCATTCCCTTTTCTTCGTCGAGTCGTTGCTGCTCTTGCGGGCTAAGCCACGTGCCTCCCACAAATTGATGACCGAGCCGTGTGCGTATCTCGGACGACATCGGCCGAAATTTTAACGCTTTCAGAAGATGCACACGTTCTTGATCAGGCAGTTTGTGAGTCCGACACCAGTTGGCGAGCTGAAGTTGCCCTTCTAGTGTCTCTGGAGTTTTCTGGCGCCGCTGGCGATATTCTTTGCGCAGCGCCGGGCTGGTCTCCAACAACAACAACTGGTCGTAGGCCATCCAGTCTTTCCCGCAACGTACCTCGCCGGCTTGCCAGTGCGCCAGATCATCCCATTTCGAATCGATTAAAGCGTCTTTCAGTCGCGCAGCCCGATTCGTGATGATCCCGTCGGCTTCGGATTGCAGAACCTGCGATAGTTCTTCTTGAGCAGCGCGGCGCGTCAGCGGTTGTCCGGCGAACGTTCCCGGACTCCACATCCCGACAATCGAGAGAAAGATAGCAATAGACATCGAGCGTTTCATGACATCACCCGCCTTTCCAAGCGCAACCTCGCGATTAATCGGCATCCGTTTGAGCAGGAGAATCAACGTTCGATCCGGCTGCCTGATATGTTTTCAAAATCTGTCGTTGTAGATCGCCCCAGTCCAGATCCACATAAGACCGCAGGATTCCCAACCGCCGTTCCGCATCGGTGAGTTCAGCGCTCGTCACAACAGGATTGGCTTTCAGACGCTCCTCCTGCCGTTTGAGTCGCTTCGTCCATTTCTCCAACTTCACGTTCTTTTCTAGGAATGTTCCGGTCTCTTTCTCATAGCGTCGCTCAGCGGTGCGACGTTCATTCATAACCGTTTGCGCGTTGCGATTGACAATACTGGCTTGACGCCATACCGCATGCAACTGGGCATGATACCGCATCATTTGATCCTGCAACGTGAAGAGTCTACGGCGGGTCACATCCCCATTACCAAAACTTGTTTCCCTTGCATTCCCCGATCCGATGTCAGGACCAGATTGCCTGTAGAGTTGAATTTCATATTGCAACGACTGTATTGAGCGTCGCAGCGATTTATCTTGTTCCTCCAACGTGATGTATTCCTTTTCCAACTCATTCAGTTTTTCATCCGCTTGTGAAGTTTGGTCTTCCAACCACTCCTTCCATTGCTTTGCATCCCGCTTGATATCATTCTGCTGGCCGGCGAGCTCTTCACGGCGGTCGGCGAGTTCTTCTTGCTTTTCGTTTCGTTTATCCAGTTGGGCTGTTTGCGTATCCTTGCGGATATCATCCACGCGGGTTTGCAGTTGCTGGTGATTCAATTGCGTCATCAACTGCCCTGCGTCGTACGCCGGTCGATAGGAGGCGCTTAAGGATTCACGAAAATCCATTCCGGGACGCTGCAAAGCCTTATCAACTTTGCGTCCGCTTCCCGGACCCTGCAAAAACGCAACCACGCGTCCCACCCAGTGCGCGGTATTTGTGCGCGTCGCTGTGTCGGGCCAAGCGGCTGGGGAATCGGAAAGGGTCTTCACCAACTGCGCCAGACGATCCAGACCCGGTTCATACTCTTTCCGCGACAGCAAATACCAAATCTCCGCTTGCTCTGCCGGAAGGTAGGGATAATCGGCGCGGTGCTTGGCAGCGGTGAAGTGTTCTAGAGCCTCGGACGGGCGAAAGTTTTTCAAGTTCACCAGCCCCAACGCATAATCGAGCCGCGGATCGTTGTTGCACAGTCGACGGGCTTCGACGGCATATTGTTCAGCCGCTTCCACAGCCGATTTTCCAGACTGCCCCAGCCCTTCTTCCAAAAGGTTTTTGACCAAACCGACGTAGGCAACTTGATCGGATTCCACGCGAAAATCGAGCGGGGGAGGGGGCGTCGAATCCGGTACGGCAAATGGCTGTGCGATCGGTTGTGGGGGGGGCTGCACGTCACGATCTGCCGCCACATCGACCGCCGAAGGGCCTTGGTTTTGCGATTCCTCGACGTTCGACTGTTGTTGCACGCGGGCGATCACTCCTGCGATCTCAGTGATCACCGGCCGTAGTGATTCCGGCAACTGCATCGTGGGCAATGCAACGTCTTGCGCGACTTCAGCGGGCTCTTGATTGGTTGGTTCGGCCACCTTCGGCTGTTTGATTTCGAGCGGACGAACATCTTGCACAACCCTTGGTACAGCTTGATTGTCGCTGCGTGCTTGATGTGCGCGGCGGGGCGCGAGCGTTCGCCCCGCCGCGAACACCAAGCAGCCGCAAATAAGAATCGCCGCCGCCGCGACCCACTTCTGGTGTCGCTTGGACCATGTCGTAACGCGCGCCAACAGATTAGGCGGGCGGGCCGCTATCGGTTCGTTGTTCAAAAACCGCCGCAGGTCGGCCGCCAGATCCTCGGCGGTCGCGTACCGGGCCTGTTTGTGTTTGGCGATGGCTTTAAGAATGATCGTTTCCAGATCCTGCGGAATCGACGGTTCCAATGTTCGGGGGCTGACCGGATCATGCCGCGTCCGTTCGCGCAGCAGTTCCGCACGTGTTTCTGATGTGTACAACGGCTGCAGGGTCGCCAGTTCATACAACGTGGCTCCGAGGGCGAAAATGTCACAGCGGTGATCCACGTCGGTCGGCCGGTCGGAGATTTGTTCTGGGCTCATGTACCGCAGCGTCCCGACCAAATCGCCGGTGCCGGTCAAGGTGGCATCGGTTTCGATTTGCGCCAAGCCAAAATCGGCAACCCAGATCTCGCCCTCACTGTCGAGCATTAAATTGGAGGGCTTGATGTCACGGTGCACAATGCCTCGTTGGTGTGCGTACTCCAATGCTTCAGCGGCCTGGACCCCAATCTGTGCCACCGTGCGGTAAAACATACGGCCGCGGTCAAACCCGCCGGCCGATGAGGACTGCAAGGCTTGCGCATCTGCATCCGCCGCAGCGCCGACACACAGATGCCGCAATTGCACGATCGCGTCCGAAAGGTCCCTGCCCTCGATATACTGCATTGCGTAATAGTGCACGCCGCGTTCGCAACCCACGGCGAAGACCGGCACAATGTGTGGGTGATGCAGCGCCGCGGCCGCTTGGGCTTCGTTTTTGAAACGTTGCAACTGCCGCTTGTCAAGCACGGCCGCAAATGGCAGCACCTTCAGCGCGACGCGCCGCCCGAGCGAGACCTGCATTGCTTCATAAACCACCCCCATGCCGCCCCGGCCGATTTCGCGGCCCAGTGCAAAGTCGCCCAACATCGTGCGGCGGCCGTTGCGGAACCCACCGAGGGACCGTGTTTCGCGATCTTGCTCGGCCGGCCCAATCTGATGCAACGCCGCTAGCGACGGAATCAAGTCGCGGATTTGTCGCTCCAGGTGCGGATATTGTTTCACGATACCCGACACATCGATTGAGCGGCCTTCGTCGAGGAATTGTTCCACCTGCTCGGCGATCAGACCGTAGACCAGATACTCACCCCCGGAACTCTCCTCGGGCGGCGTTTCGGCATGCGGTTTTGAGCGGGACTTCACGTTCATGACGACGATTCCCCGGAAGGGAGACGAGCAGTGAGAATGTCCTTCAGCCGTTTGAGCGCACGACCGTGTCGCATGGTCGCCGCTGTCGCGGCAATCTCAAGCGCTTCAGCGACTTGCAGGTTGCTCATGCCTTCGAAGTGTCGCATCACCAATACCTCGCGGTCACGGTCATTCAATTGTTGCAACGCCGCTCCCACTTGTCTACGTAATTCTCCCTGCTCCATGATTCCACTGGGCGTCGGTCCCCCGGCGAGTAACTGGCGGCCCAAGGCCAACGAGGATTCCGCTGGCAAGCGCAATTCGCGCAGGATGTCACGAGATTGCGTTCCCAGGTGACGCCGCTGAACTTTCAGCAGTCGATCCAATGTTAAACCTCGCAGCCAGACAAACAGGGTGACCCGTGGATTGCTGACGTAAGCGTCTATTTTTTGACTGGCGTCCATAAAGGTCTCCTGCAGGATGTCCGACGGGTCAACGCGACTGGTCAACCGTCCCGCGATCCGCAATTCGACCATCCGCCGCAATTGCGGACGATATTGGCCAAATAACTCGGCCAATGCCGTTTTGTCCCCCGAGCGCAGCCGTGCCCAAGCGCGATGTGCATCTGTTGATTGATCCACGGATTCCCAATTCTCTGTATTGTTTACTCCCCGAAACGATGGGGATTATTCACACATTTTAAGAGAAAAAATGCGTGATTCCTACAAAATACATGAAATTGGTCCGCCTCACAGCAGGCGGGGCAATTCCGCCGTCAAATCGATATGATAGTGCTTAGAGCGGATTCATTTAACATCGACTGAGGATTGAACAGATGACATTCGGCCGCAGCAGTTTGGTAAAAGTGAAAAATATGCACCGACGGCGGTTCTTGAAAACCGGTTTGGCCTCTGTGGCTGTGGGTGGTTTGCTGCGGGGTGTGCCGCTCGTTGCTGCTCCGCCGACTAAAGATTTGACCGTTACTAAAATTGACCGCGTCACGGTGAAGGTCCCTTTTCGTCCCGCGCCGGATCGGAACATGGCGCGAGAAATTCCGCACTGGAAATTTTCCGAAATCTGTACCGTCCATTTACAGAGCGGCCATCAAGGACACGGTGAAACGCTGTTGTACTACACCTGGGGTGTGACCTCGGATGAAGATGTCAAAAACGCCATTGGCAAAAATGCCGCTGCCATCATGTGGGATGATTCTCTCGGTGCGGGGCTGCAAATGGCGCTGTTCGATGCGGTCGCCCGCGCCTGTGATGTGCCGATTCACAGCTTATTGGGACACCAAGTCCACGAGCGGACGCCGCTTTCCTGGTGGAACATCGATACCTATCCCGAAGACATGGCGGCCGAATGCAAGTTGGCGTACAGCCAAGGTTACATGGCCTACAAAACCAAAGGCCGGCCTTGGTTCGATATCTATGATCAGATGGATTTGGCTACAAAAGAAGTGCCGCCCGAATTCAAAATCGACATGGACTTCAACGATACGCTACTCAATGCCGAGCTAGCGATGCCAATCATCAAGGCATTGGCTGAGTATCCGCAAACCGACATTTACGAATCACCGATTCCTCAGAGAGACATTCTCGGAAACCAAGCCATTCGCAAGGCGACGCGCGTCCAAATCGCCATGCACTACGGCACGCCCCCACCGAAAATTGCGATTTGCAAAGGTGTCTGCGACGGATTCGTGATCGGTCGCGGCGCTTCTGCTTTGCTCGCTTCGGCAAATGTTGCTGCGGTCGCCGATATGCCGTTTTGGTTGCAGTTGGTCGGCACGGGGATCACCGCCGCGTTCTCGCTGCATTTTGGCGGCGTGACCAGCCACTCGACTTGGCCGGCGGTCAATTGCCATCAGTTGTATACGCACCAGTTGCTGAAAGAACCGATCACGCTACAAGACGGAACAGCGGCCGTCCCCACCAAGCCGGGACTCGGATACGAAATCGACTGGGAAGCGGTCGAACGTTTTCGCGTCGACAAACCGGCAGCGCGACCCGATCCACCGCGACTTGTCGAAGTCAGCTGGCCCGATGGCAAGAAGATGTATTTCAACCACTTGGGCGGCGTGAACTTCGTATTGGTTCCTTGCGGAAAGCCGGACGTGATTCCGTTTTACGTCCGCGGCGTTAAAACGCGATTGTTATCCGACGACGGTTCCGCGGAATTCCAGGATTTGTACAAGCGTTCCCGCAAAGGACCACTCACGATCTAGCACCCGGTGCGACTTTGCTTTGATCAAAAGCAACAGGGGACGAACTGAGTTCGTCCCCTGTTGAATAAAAAACGATTGCACTCGGCGAGAGAGTTAATTCGTCGGTGCGGGGGGCAACTGCAACGTGTCTGCCGCAGGAGTTGCCGTCAGTTGGGCAATATATTCCTTGATCAAATGGTAGGCCTGTCGAAACTCGGCTTTTTGACTGAGCGAACGATATTGCGGGTTCGCGGCAATCTTATCAAAGCGGCCGAGCAACTCCTGGAGACGTTCCACCGGAGGATGCTGGTCGCCGGTGAATACCTGCGCCGGAAAGGCCAGATACTTCTGCCAGTCGGGGGGCAGGATTTTGGCAAGCTTGATTGCCGCGGCTGCCAATTGCTCGCGTGTTGCTTCCGTATCGTTGACACGTTTGGGCGGGGAAAACGTGGGACCCGATTCCGCTGGGACAGCGACCGCACCGCCGGAGTATTGCATCACTTTTTCGATCAATGTCACAGCCGAGGGAGGCAACGCATTGCCATCGGCGGCAGGAGCAGCGCGGTAATAGGCCGCCTCTGCGGACGGGTCGAGACGAATCGCTGAACCGTCCAGGGAGACGCCCGCAAACAATCCGCGGCTGCGTGCATAGGAGAGAATTTCCGCTTGCAGGCGTTCGTCGGTCGCTGCTGCCAGTTGTCGCCCAACCGGTCCTGCCGCGGCGGCCGCATCGACGCCGATCGTAAACTTTCCGCTGAGCAAACCGCGGACGCTGTTTTTGGTCATGAACACTAAAATGATATCGGTCGACTGGACACCAACTTGAAACCCGATGCTGCCGCCGGTCATCTGCAAAAATCGCGGTGCATCCCAGCCCCGGCTTTCGTTGCGAACCAACGCGATGCCGTGACCGTGCCGCGCGCCAATCACAAAGCCCCCTTTGAGCATATTGGGAATGATCACAATGCCTTCGGCTTTGGCCAACAGCGACTCAGGAATTTTACGTCCCGGTGTCTGCATGACTTCATCAAGCACGGCAGCCGAATTGAGCACAGTCTCAATTTCCCGCGTCTGAGCAGCTAGGCGGGATGCCGAGCAGGTAAAGACCGTCGCAACCAAGGCGGCGGATAAGAAAAATCGGTGAGTTGTCATCGCGGGGACTCCATTCGTTACGGGGATTTCCTAATTCGCTCGGAATTGTAGCCAAGCTGGGTCTCAGATCAATGGCGATTCCCATCAGCCCATTTCACGCTAAAAACAGCCTGTCAACGCATAACTACGCTGCTTGGGTGTTTTTTCAGTAAACTCCACGCGACTTGGCGCGATACTTCAGCGTTGCATGATTACGAACCACGAAAGTCACGAAATATTTGTTAAAGCTCGACGCTGCCAACGTTGCTACTAAGTCGTGGGAGTCTGCTCAGGTCTTATTTTTTCCTGTGTTTCGTGCCTTTCGTGGATTACTTATATAACGACCTGTGATTGCGGTTGCATGGATACCACATCGCTCCGCCGGTATCATTGAATTATCAACAAACGATATTGATCCCCTTCATCGATTCCTTTGCGAGACTCCCTCGATGCGAAACTTTGCCCTCATCACTTTGCTTCTCATGATCATGCACGTTGTCGCTGCACCCACCCGGGGTGAGGAGCCGTCGTTTTCGACTGAACTGATTTTTCCCGTCGAAGATTGGCACAACCACGGTTCGTGTGTTGTCGAATGTCCCAACGGTGACTTGCTGGCCTGTTGGTTCCATGGTTCTGGGGAACGGAAGGCGGACGACGTGGTGATTCTCGGAGCGCGAAAACTCAAAGCGACCGGTCAATGGACCAAGCCGTATGTGATGGCCGATACCCCCGGCTTCCCCGATACGAATTGTTGCATGATCATCGATCCCGACGAGCGATTGTGGCTGCTGTGGCCCACGATTCAGGCGCATACCTGGGAGAGCGCGCTGATGAAATACAAGATCTCCGAAAATTACATGCAGCAGGATGCAACTGCCCCCGAATGGGATTCGATGCAAATTCTGCATATGAAACCGGGCGATGATTTTGCGGAGAAGGTGCAGCAGGCGACTGACAAGTACGTGGCCTCGCTCAATATTCCGGACAATCTTGCGCCGTTGGTCAATGCTTGGAAACAGCGGAATCAGAAACAGGCCGCTGACAAATTGACGCGGCGGCTGGGCTGGTTCACTCGCGCGCATCCGTTGATTCTAGATGGCAAAACCATGCTCGTCGGTTTGTATTCTGATGGATTTTCGTTTTCGCTCGCTGCCCTGACCGATGATGGAGGCCAAACTTGGCGGTTCAGTGATCCGATTGTTGGTGGTGGAAATATTCAGCCGAGCTTTGCCCGCAAGGCAGACGGCACGCTGGTGACCTACATGCGCGACAACGGCCCGCCCCCCAAACGCGTGCTGGTTTCCGAATCGACCGACGGGGGTATGTCCTGGGGCACGGTTTATGATCATCCACAACTGCACAATCCCGGAGCGGGGTTGGAGCTAGCCAATCTGGCGGATGGCGACTGGATCTGCATTTACAACGACGCGGAAAACAGCCGCAGCACTTTGGCCGTTTCGATCTCCGACGACGAAGGGGCCACCTGGAAATGGACGCGGCATCTGGAGCAGGACAAAACCGGCAAAGGCCGCTACCACTACCCTTCGATCATCCAAGGCAAAGATGGCATGCTGCACGCCACGTACAGCTACTTCGTTCCCACCCCCGATGGCGAACGCAAAAGCATCAAGGCCGCAACGTTCAATAAAGCTTGGGTCCTCGAAGGAGACCAATAACACCGGGTGCGGGGGGCTAAGAAATTCTGGGTGCCGTGGCTGGCTTGCCTAGCAGTGCGGTGAGCCGTTATTCGTCCGACACGCGTTCCAACAGTTTCGCCGGGTCACAGACCTGTCCGCCATGCACCACCAAGACGATCTTCCGCGTGTTACGAATATCCTGGAGCGGGTCGGCCGAAAGTACAACCAGGTCCGCTTGTTTGCCGACCTCAATGCTGCCCAGCATGTCGGATTGTTGCACGATCCGCGCATTATTGAGCGTGGCCGAGCTGAGCGCCGCTGCCGGTGACAGCCCCGACGCGACTAGCATTTCCAATTCCTGATGCAGCGAAAAGCCGGGCGGGACGAACGGTTCGGGCGTGTCGGTTCCCACCAGAATCGTGACCCCCGCCTGATGCAGCAAGCCGGTCAGTTCCTGATACTTCTCAATTTCGCGCAGCCGTAACGGGCGCGTTTCGGGAGCGAGATTGCTGGAAGCGCGATACTTTTCCCAGTATCGCAGCATCCGTTTCGGCACATGTTTCAAATCGGCGTGTTGGTGGACTTCTTCCAAGTCGTTCAAATAGATCATATTGCGAAACACGACCAACGTCGGATCGACGGCCACTTTTTGCTTCGCCAACTGCGCGATCAATGCTTGGCATTGCGGGTTTTGCAAATCAAGATTCGCCCGTGGATTGGCGACCTTGGCGGCTGCGGGAGAGATGCTGTAGTTGAACACCGACCAGATGTGTTCCAAACAATCGATCCCGTCCGCTGCCGATTCCTGAGCGGTGTAGCGGCCCAAATGTCCGGTGACGATCATACCGCGGCGGTGGCCCTCTTCAATTACTTTTTGCCCGATTGCTCGCGGTGTGCCGACATAGATTTTCAGTGTCACCACATTCCACTGTGACATCTCATCCACAAAGGCGGGGACCAGCGCCGGGTCGGTCAAGCTGTACCCGATGTCGCGATGTACCGGACGCGCGCCGTCAATGAGCGGACTGGCCAGAAACACTTGCGGACAAAACTCCGGATGCAGCGCCGCATACCGCGCGATACCCACTTCGGCAACAATCGCATCACCGGCACTACGAACCGACGTCACCCCCGCTGCCAAGAACAGCGGTAAAAACTCATCACCGGTCACATGCGTGCGATCGGCCAGATGCACCAAATGCACATGCGCGTCGATCAGACCGGGAATCACGTATTTGCCGCCCGCTTCGACGACGGTTGCTCCGTCGGGAATCGTCGCCGGTTCTTCGCGCGTGCCGATCGCCGTGATCAACCCGTCCTCAACCACAACGGTGCGCTCCGGTAGCATCGTCCCGATCGCGGTATCAAACACCGCCGCATCGCGGAGCACCAATGGCGGAGGTTCGGCGGCAGTGACCGTGCTGTGAACCAAGCACACCGCAACGAACAGGGCCAATCGCATCATCAGACCTCGTCCAATGGTTGGGTGGCATCGCCGAAGGCATCCAACTGGACGCCCATTTTGTCCATCATGCTCAGGTAAAGTCGACACATTTGGCGGTCGGGTTTTTCAAGGTAATCCAGATTCTGACCCCCGCGAATCCGCCCGCCCCCGCCGCCAACCATCACCACCGGAAGCTGATTCGCATCGTGGTGCCCGTTGAGCATGCTGGAACAGAGCATCAACATCGAGTTGTCCAGCAGCGTGCGATCTCCTTCGCGAATGCTGTCCATCTTGCGGGCGATGTAGGCGACCTGTTCCAGGAAGAACTGATTCACCTTCAACCAATCGTCCGTATCGTTGTGTGAGAGCAGATGGTGAATCATGTAGTCCACGCCTAGATGCGGAAAGCGCAACGTGCCGTGATCGTTGTTGAGTTTCAAGGTGCAGACGCGGGTCGTGTCGGTTTGGAAGGCCAACACCAAAATGTCGCTCATCAACCGCATGTGTTCGACAATGTCCTGCGGATATCCATCGGCAGGACGCGGTATGTTGGGACCGGTCAATGTTGGACGCCAGCCTTGCAGTTCGCCCCGCTTCCCGGCTCGTTCGATTCGCTGTTCCACATCACGGACTGAGTTTAAATACTCATCCAGTTTATGTTGATCGAGAGTGCTAATGTCCCGGCGAAAGTCCTTGGCATCTGCTAACACCGCATCCAGGACGCTCTTGTCGCCCAACTGCGCACTTTCTTTGAAGAGGTGGTCGAAGGCCAACGCGGGATAGACTTCCAAAGGTGTTGGCGTGGTCGGGCTGCTCCAGGAAATGTGTGAGCTGTACAACATGGAATAGTTTTTGTGCACCGACGGATTCGCTTTTTCGCAACCCAGCACCAGACTCGGCAGTTTGGTCTGATGGCCGATTTTTTGCGCCACAACTTGATCGACACTCGTGCCGGAGCGAATCGTGCCGCCTGCCGATAGCGGCGCGCCGGACAACAAGTTGCCCGTTTGCGAACTATGAATGTTCCCCTTCAGCGCTTCGGCGTTGTACAGCCCGCGAATGAAGGTCATCCGGTCGCGAAAATCATTCAGCGGAGACAGCACCTTGCCGAGTTCCATCGATTTGCCTTCCCCCTTGGCCCACCACTCGTGGCGATGGTAGCCGCAGCCGGAAAACAAAATCGCCATGCGGGTCGGCGCTTGGCTCGCGGGGGTTTGGCTGGGCGTTTCGTCTCCCCAGACCGACAGCGACTCCATCCACGGCAGGGCCAAACTCACACCCAAGCCGCGAAGCATCGTTCGACGTGAAAACTGATGGACTGCCATGGGACCGCTCCGGTTGAAATAATGATATTCGCTAATATCCGTTGTAAAATTCCGCGCCGCTCAATTCAATCGCCGACTAAATCTCGGCCGCGAATCTGTTGGAATTGTTTGCTCGATACAATCGCTTCGACAGCCACATGAAATCGGTAATCGCCCGCCTTCAGTTTTTCTTGCATCGTGGCCAACAACGGCTCATCTGACAATTGTACTTCCCGCCCTAAGGCATAGCCCAATAATTTCCGGCAGAATTGTCGGACCACATCGTCGCGACGAACCGTGAGCAGATAGTTTCGCAATCCCGCGATTCCTTCCATCGGCTGGCCATTGTCGAGGACTGTTTTTGTATCCGCCGGTTCCGGGCGCAGGCGGCCGATGGCATCGTATTGTTCTAGTGCGAAGCCGAACGGGTCGATACGGACGTGACAGGTGGCACACTCCGGAGCGGAGCTATGTTTCTCGATCAACTGCCGCGCCGAGAGTCCCGCCGGAACGGTTTCGGGCAATTGCGGGATATTGGCCGGGGGGCGCGGCAAACGCTCGCCCAGCAACGTTTCGTAAATCCAGTTCCCGCGCAAAATAGGACTCGTCCGCGAGGCGCCCGATTGGCTGGCCAAAAACGTAGCCATCCCCAAAATCCCGCCGCGGCCTTGCGCCTGTAGCCCCTCAACACGCCGCCACTCATTGCCCTCGACGCCGCTTATTCCATAGTGCTGAGCCAGCGCCGCATTCACGAATGCATGATCCGCATTGAGTAATTCCAGAATCGAACCGTCGTTGCGGAACATATCTTCGAAGAACCGTACCGTCTCTTCATACATCGCACCGCGGAGCTCCGCGAACTCGGGATACAACGCTTCGTTTTTATCGTCGTTCTGATCAAAGTCCCGCAGATGCAGCCATTGGCAGGCAAACTGCACTGCCAACCGCCGCGTCCGTGGATCGGCCAGCATCCGCCGCGTTTGTTTTTGCAACACGCCTTCCGACAGCAGCGCACCCGAATCACCCGCTTCACGAAGTTCAGCATCGGGCAGAGACGACCATAGGAAATAACTCAGCCGATTCGCCAACTCGATGCCGGAGACTTCTGCCGCTGCGTCACCCGTCGGCGGGGTTTCGAGCCGATACAAAAATGCCGGCGAAGCCAATACCCGCGCCAACGTCAATTGAATCGCTTCCTCGTGTGGAATGTCCGATAGGCGCAGTCCGTCATAGAGCCTGCGTAAATCCACTTGCTCCGATTCACTCAACGGCCGCCGCCAAGCGCGATTGGCGAATTCCAAAACCGCATCGATGTGCGCCGGTTCAGTGTTTTTTAACCGTGTGCGAAATAGATCCGCCCGCGCATTGATCGGCCCGCGCATCGGCTCAAACGCTTTCACCAAGTCCGGCCGATCCTGTGTGGCGAATTCATAGATCTGTTCATACGCCACCGTCAGCGCGATCGGTTCCTGAGCGACGTAGAATAATTCATCCCACAATCGATCCAATTCAGCCACCTGCTTATCATTGAGCATCAACCGTTTGAGCTGATCATCCTCCCGGAAATACAATGACAACGTAACCACTTCATCAACCGGCACAATCCGGGCATAACAAAGGGCCGCAGGAAACAGGTTGCGAAACTCCGCCACCGCCTGTTTGGCACGCTGCTGCGTTTTTTTATCTGCCGAAACGACAATCGGCAGCGCCGGCGATAATGAGAGCGACTCGGGTTTGGTGCTGAGAACTTGAAGCTGCACACTCCCACTCGTTGATGTCGCCGCATGCAACGTCCCCGACACGGCAAACTCCGCTCCGCTCGCCAATTCTTTCGGTAGTCGCACTTCGAGAACCTGCGGCGCCTGCACGCACAGACTGGCCGGTTCAATGGCCGAGCCGTTGGGATGTTTGCCAAATTGCGCCGCGTCGATTCCAAAGGGGGAATTGCTTCCCGAGGCCGCTGTGCCGGCCACCATTGCCCAGTGCAAAGGACCTTTCCAGTCGTTCAACAATGTTCGTAACGCCCGGTCCGGTTTGCTGAGTGATGCTTCCTCCATCGTCGTCATCGCCGTTTGCACGGATTGCGCCAGCTGCTGGATTTCGCCGACCGGTTTCTCGCCGAGCACGGCCGCTCGCCACTGGGCGAGGGCGGAGCCGGGGGGTAATAATGAATTGGTGGACTCCATATTCTCTGAGGCTCCGAAGTGCCAAGTCTCTGCGTTGCCGTACGCATCGGGCAACGGATTGGACTCCAGGATTCGATCAACGACATCCGTTGCTAAATCCCAAACACGCGCTTCACCCCCGACCTCAGACAATTTCAAGGCAACGTGAGTTGTGTCGCAGGCGTGCGCTTTGTCCCGGGCGTTGATGATCAGCGACACGACGTCTCCGGCGTGAATGGTCGTTTTCCCCTCGGGGGAAATCGTCTGGCGCCCGCCGTTATCCACGGTACCGCTTGCCAGTTGTGTCGTGCCCGTTTCCGCATGCCGTTCTAAGCGCCAGGCAAACCCATTGCCGCACTTATCGTCCGCATCGGCCGCGAGGCCCTCAATCCGCAACTGTCCATCCAGCGGGCTACGCCAAGCGATGATCGATTCCTGCGTCGGCGTCGGATGTACCGTCACTCCGCGGGCGGGAATCGTCAACGTCAGAAACGTCACGTCCTCTGTCGCACGATTCGTCAACAGGCTCGGCAAAATCCCCGCACCCCAACCGTTGATGGAATCATAATTCTGCACGTTGGTTAATTTGTTGGTGAACAGCCCGCGAATCTCACGTTTCTCTTTCCGCTCCAACCCAAGCAGCGTGGACCACGCTTTGAGCAATTGCGGATTCAAACCGTTGGCTTCGGCGAATTCTTCCAACGTGGCCGTCGAGCTGCGCAATTTGTCGACCCCATCGAGATAAGCCGCCGTCCGCGGGCCTTCGCTGGAAATTACCTTTGATATGCGCTCGTCCAGACCGTAGACATCGCGCAGCAGTATCGGCGGGTGCGCTGCTCCCGACTCATCAGCCGGAAACTCAATACGTGGACGTTCCCAAATCACATAGTCCGCATCGCGGCCGTTTCCCAAATCATCAGCCGTGAGATACAGCACAACATCCGCATCGGCCGGCGGCAGCGCCAACCGTATGTCCTGTCGCGTCGTGACTTTGTCGACCGGCCCCATCCAGTTTTTTTGCACGCCATCGCCCGTCAATTGACCGATGGGATTAAACTTCCACAACGCCTGTTGCGCGGTTGTGATTTCTGCCACCAGCTGCGGCACGTCTGCGACTGTCGCTTGCCGCCATTTTTGGCGAAACCGATTCACGACGAACGAATCCGGTGATTCGGCTGGATTTGACAATGCTATCCACAATATCTGCAGATAACGGGGGCTGAGCGAACGTTCGTCGGCAACCTGTTCAATCGACTTTTGACCGGCCAGCAGGGCGTCCCGTTCTTCGAACGTGGCCGTTAGATATCTCTCAACGGGCAACAGGCCCTCTTGGTCGGTGTCGAATTTCGTGCCCTGCCATGTGACAACCGTCCCGTCCCCGCTTTGGGTATAACGGCGGTAGAACGCTTGGATGCGGGCCAGCAATTCGTCCGTGTGGTCACGCTTCGAAGTATGCGGCGAAAAACGAATTCCGTCGGGCAACAGCACCACATGCGCGGCAACATCTTTGGCGGCTTCGAGATACTTGGTGACCAGCGACGGTGACATCGCTTGTGCGGAACCGGTGTTGATAAAGCCTTCCCCAGCGGCGCCGTCGATCGGAAATTCCTCGGTGGGATCAAGCGTGGCGACAACGGTCAGGTCGCGGATTGTATAATTGTACTCCGCATTATTCAGCCGCCGCAGCACGATTGGTCCGGGATCGCCGGCGCGGGCATTGGCTTCGAGAGTGAGAAAATCCCGCACCCAACTCCGCAGTGAATTTAGCTCCCCAGCGGTCGGTTGCGGTTCATCACGCGGCGGCATCTGTCCGCTTTCCAGCATCTGACGAATCCGCAACCACGTTTTCACCTGCTTGCGCGCAGTGGCCATTGTCGGAATCGTCGAAAGGTCAACTTCCGCTTCCGCCAAATCCGCCGAGTGACAATCGAAACAATACTGCCGCAACAACGGTTGAATCGTCTCGCCGTAGTCTTGCTCTAAAGCGGTCGCGGATTTCTCTTCTGCCCGTAGCAAAGGCGCTGACCAATTGGTCGAGAGTACCAACGCGATCAAAATTGCTGAACCGCCGCGCTGAGAGAGACTGGGGAAATTTCTCATCGACCCGCTCCAATCCGCTGACGATGACTTTCGATGTGAGCTTTCAATTCCGCGGTGGCCCGCTCGACATTTTGGTCGCGCAAGTCCTCGACGATTCGCCGATGGCTCGCAATGCCCGCTTTCCATTCCGCCTTTTTGACGCTATCGCGGAAGCGACGAAAGAACACCTGCAATAGATCATCGAAGGCCACGAGCGGCGCGAGGCCGCTGGCTTGCATCAGACTGCGGTGAAATTCGATGTCGACTTCAATTTGCACCTCAAACTTGCGCGACGCACTGAGGCGATCGACGATGGATTTCAGCGAATCATACAAAGCGGGATCATCCGCCATCCGCCGGGCCACGTGCGGGAGGACACCGGTCTCGATGATGATGCGCGAGTCAATCAATTGATGCGGGTCGGCGGCGTGCAGGGCAGGGTGGAAGCCGAGGTGCTTGGTGACTCGCTGCAGGTCGATTTCCCCGACTGTCAGTCCGACGCCGGTCCGCGATTCGACAATCCCCAAAAACTCCAGCGCCTTGGTCGCCTCGCGCAGGCTGAGTCGGCTCACGCCAAACGATTCGGCCAACTCCGTTTCATTCGGCAACCGGTCACCGGGAACCAGTCCTTCAGAAACGATATACGACTTCAGCCCTTCGGCAACCACATCCCGCAGCTTCTGCCGTGGCAGAGTTTTTAACATGAACCTCTCCGCAAACCAGAATCCCGACGGCACACGTGCCATTTTTTACCAGCATTCAGATTATCAGACAATCTGGCAATGTCAAGAGTTTCTGGTTCTGCAGCGGTATCGCGGTGAACGTCACAACTCAACGAAACGGGAGGGCGAAGCTCCCGCTGAGCCGCGCGCAACCAACGACTTGCACCCCGTTAAAAGACCGCAACGAATCTAAAAATGTGCGATTATTCGATGTTGCGGCATCTCGATTTGGGTGAAATCAATAGGTAGACAGCGGCTCGGCGGGAGCCTCGCCCTCCCGGATCGGTTTATCGTACATTCGACGACGCACGGATCTCCCCCGGTTTGGCAACTGGCGCCGACGCCGTGTGCGTTGCTTCCCAGACACGACGAAAACCGGCGACGTCGTCGTTTTTTAATCCCCATTGGTATTGATACCAGCGCCCATTTTCTCCCCGCCAATGCAGTGTCGGGTACGAGCGAACCCAGGCCGGGGCTGCTTTCCATTCCAGTTGGACCGGTAGGGCGTCGGCTTCGCGGTCTAGGCGTTGGCAGCCGGGGCAGGTGAGGCGGAAGTCCTTGTAGGCGAATACCACCGGTTTGGATTCCGCTCTTTCGTGGGCGGCCGCTTCGCAACGGCAATCCAGGCCGCAGGTGCATTTGCCGCCTGAGCTGCAATGGCACGGCCCGACGACTGACCAAGAGAGCGGCTCCTCACCGGCCACCTCTCGTGTCGACGGTCCAACGATCCGCCAATTGAGCGGCTCATCCGCGGTGACTTGGGTGTAACACAATCCGATGAATAACAGAGTTAATGTTCACATCTTACTGGTCTCCAATAATCCGAAAATCCAATTCCTGTGATGGGAAGCCTGCGAACGCGCTGAACGCAAACGAATCCCCTTGAGCGACGATGTACTCGACATCTTTTTCGCGAATCCAAAATCCCCCCGGTGGCGCATCGTCCGGCGGTGTGCCGTGCGCCGCTGCTCCCCAGGAGTTCAACACGTAGTAATATGGCTCGCTGCCAGTCAGGCCGTCGTAACCGATGATGCACATTTGATGATTCCATGTGCCGCGGTGCTCGTTGACGAGTCTTCCGTCGACCTCCCGCGGTTGCATCCGCCCGCCCCAGTCCGAAGCGATCGTCACCGGATATCCATTGCAAACCGCATCCCGCACATCCGCCGCCGAACGAACCGGTGCGACAGTCCGCACGGGAAACTGCTGCGCGAACTGTACGAATTCCTCCGGCGGTCCGCTGCGTCCCCATCTGCGCGCGACGCGACCGTCGTACTCCGGCACCCCTGGATGATCCGCCGGCAAGACGCCAAACCGCCGCGCCCCTTCGGCCGCCCACGCCCCGACCGATCCATCACCCGATATCCGCCCGTTGCCGATCAACACGCGGGAGATGCCGTAAAAATAGGGCGCGAATGAGGGATGAAAATCACTCACCGGCGGGCCGCGGGCAATCTGCACGCATTGCAAATAATCGACCGCATTTTTCGCTCCCCAACTCACGCAATCTCCCACTTGCTGCGCCGTGTTGGGCAAGTGCTGCCCGTCGTTGATTGCTTTGACATAATCCCACAACCGCACGTTGGCCCGCTGATTGTCTTGAGCGGCACCGACAATGCGAAACGTCGGCATCCCCGCCACAAGCGGCCGTGCCGCCCGTACCGCCGCGGGACCGGCCCAACCTTGGCGGACGGATTTGGGCGTGATTGATACGTCGACGTCGACCGACGTGGTGATCGAAATCGTCAGCCCCGCGACCGAAATTCCAATCGCCGCCGCAATTCCCGCCTTCCAGCGCATGCTCAATCCGTTGTTGTGATTCATGAGGCTTGTGTTTCAGCTGTAGGGGCAATTGCTTGAGCAATGGACCGGTGAAAATTTCAGTGGATTCATGCCGGACAGCAGAATGTTCGAATTCTTAAAAAGCTTCGCTGCGCACGACCGCAAGCGGTCGGTTTGGTAGGCGTGCTCTGGTGAGCAGTGTTTATTTGACGGCACGGAGGCCAATCGCGATTTCACGCAAACAGACCGCCCAGTCGCCGGTTTGTGCCAATCGCCCCGCTTTATAAAGTTCTTGCAACTTCAAGCCGATCGCCGTGCCCCACGGGCTCCAGGCGAGCATCGAGGTACCCAGCGCCGCATTATTGGCAGCCAAGATCGCCCGCAGAATTTCTTGCGGTGTCTTGAGCGTCCCTGCGGCGATCGAAGCGGCTACGGCTTCGGCGGCGTCTGCCAAGGCATGCGCCTGTCTCACACGATGGGTCGAGTCGACCAATTGGGCCAAGTCGAACGCCAACTTGGCGATGCGAAACACGCCATCGGGCACAACGTCCGGTGCCGGAGCGGGAGGCGTTGGTGCGGGTGGGGTTGGTGCGGGTGGGGTTGGTGTCGGCGGATTTGGCGAGGGTGGTACGGGAGCGGGATTTGGCTCATCGCCGATCGTCACTGTCCATTGTGCCTGATAAATCCCCTCGGCGTTGCTACACGCCAAAAAAACGTGATATACGCCCGGCACGCTGGCAATGAGGCACTTTCGTCCCTCTTCCAAAACCAAAATCGTCGGCCGCCCGCCGGGCAATTGCGGCGTCACGCTCCAGGCGTAAAAGTCCGCCGCCGATTCTGAAGCATCCAGTACCAGAATATCTCCCGGCACCCCCCCAGTTGGCCCGGTCAGGATGGCTCGTGGCGGAGCCGCCATCGCCTGCGACATCGTCCCGCACGCGCACATCACCACGACTCGGACTATCAATCGCATGTCAGACCTTATAGCACGATGAGTTTTTTACTAGATGCCTCACTCTATGCGGCTGAGGTTGCGCGGCGCTTGACCGCTATGGCCCAATGATGGACGTCGGCGCGCATCGCATGGTATGATTTGTACACAACCATTCCGTGCTCGCGTTCCATCCCCTCTCCGCGTAAGGCATAGCGATATGAAACCGCTGCCCCACGATTTTCTCGCTCAGCACACCCACCTCACACGGCGGTTTTTCCTCCGCAGCGGCGCCGCCGGTTTGGCGGCGATGAGCACGCTACCGCTCTTCGCCGAGGCCGCCAAACGTGACCCCGCGCTGCAACAAGTGATCGATAATCTCGAACCGTGGCTGACGAAGCCGGATGAGTTCCAGGACGTCTCCCGCGGAAATCCGCAACCACACTCCCTCGACGAAGCCCGCCGTAAAGAGGTCGGGCTGACGCGCGACACATGGTCGTTGGAAGTCGTGAGCGATCCCGAAAACAAAGCCCGGCTTCGTAACCCGTTGACGAAAGAAAAAAACACAGCCTTCACGTTCAAAGATCTCATGCAACTGGCCGAGACGCATGCGGTCCGTTTCCCCAAAATTATGACCTGCCTAAACATCGGCTGTCCGTTGGGCAACGGGATTTGGGAAGGTGTGCCGCTGCGGGAAGTGCTCTGGCTAACCAAACCCAGCAAGGATCTCCGTCGTGTCTTTTACGACGGATTCCATAACGACGATCCCAAACAGTTGTTCCGCAGTTCACTGCCGGTCGGCCGCGTGCTCGAGGATATGTACGGTTTGCCGCCGGTGATTCTGTGCTACAAACTCAACGGACAATGGCTCTCGCCCGAGCGCGGCGCGCCGGTGCGGATGGTTGTTCCTGAGGCGTATGGGTTTAAAAGCATCAAATGGTTGTCACACGTGTTTCTGTCAAACCGCGTGAACGCTAACGACACTTACGGTGAAAAAAACAACGACGTAGATAGCCCGCTCAAGACATTCTGCGAAACGATCTCGCTGCCTAAAACCGTCAAACCCGGACAGCCGATACCCGTGACCGGCTATGCGCAAGTCGGCATCTCGGGCCTGAAGAAGGTGCAGGTCTGGGTACAAAACGACGACGAGGAGCGGGTCGCCGGGGATAAGTATTTCACCAAGGCCCCATGGAGCGATGCGGAGATTCTTCCACCACCCAAAGATTGGGGCGGTGATGTCGCCGACAATCGCATCCCGTCGCCCACCCAGGGCTTTGACCCGGATACGGGACAGCCGCGGATGTGGCCCTTGCGGCTTTCCAAAGCCCATTGGGCGGCGCTGTTACCGGGACTGCCGCCCGGGAAGTACACGTTCCGTAGCCGCACAATCGACGACAACGGCGCCGCGCAACCCATGCCCCGGCCGTTTATGAAATCGGGCCGCGCAGCCATTGATCAAGTCGGCTTTAAAGTCGAATAGATTGGCAGGCATGTTCTGAATTATTCAGGCACCGGAGCGATGATGCGGGAGGCGTGTTCGCGGTTGTGGTGGATCGTGTTGACGGCACTCACCGCATCGTCAGGAAATTCGATGGTCAGCGGTTTCCCCGTTTGCGGATTCGGCTCGTACAACGGAGCGCCCGTGCTGGCGATGGTGACGCGGATGCGATGTCCGGCATTGAAAATCTGACTCATCCATCCCACGGGAAACGCGATTTTCGTCACTTCACCGGGTGTCATCAGTGTTTCGTGATCAAAGCCTTCGCGGTACCGCGCCCGCCAAGGATAATCGACGATCAAGATCGAGCGTCCGTCGGGATAGACGTCGCTGATGCGGACGATAAAGTCGGTGTCGCGGGCTGTTGAAGAGACATACAACTCGGCTTGCACACGGCCCGTCCATTCGACCGGTTTCGTCAGCGGTTCGGTGGTGAATGTGCGAACTTCGGCCTGTTCTTCAAAGGGTCGGGCATCGGTCGCGCCGGGAAAACCGCGGCCGGGAATTTGCATGGGGTGCAGCGGGTCGCTGGTGTAACTGGTGGATCCCCCATCAGCGTGCGGTGCCGCAGCCGAGAGCATGCCATCGGTTTGCAAAAACATTTCCACCGGTTGTGCGGGCGGTGGAAAATCTTTAGCTGTTCGCCACACGTTGCCCGGTGCGTCTTCCTCGCCGAGTGAGCCCATCACGTAGTACCGCACTGTTGGATCTTGTTCAACGCCGTTCTCTTCGCCTTTGAGATAATGATTGAACCAGCGGACCATGTGTTCGCGTACCGGCCAAATTGCATTTTTCGGATAAACTAATTGGCCAACGCGATTGCCTTTGTTCAGTCGCCCGTGTAGCCAAGGGCCGACAACCAATTGTTGTTTCCCGCGCGAGTTGGGGCCTCCCTGGTGTTGCCGTCCCTGGAAACTGGCGATCGAGCCTTGATTCATAAAGTCGTACCAACTGCCAATCGTCATGCAGGGGACGTTCATCTTGTCGAAATGCCGCGTGCAATCTTCGGCTTGCCAGTATTCGTCATAGTTCGGATGGGCGAACCACTCGGCCAATAGCCGCGCATTGTCCTGGGGGTCACGGCAAACGCCGGCCATGCCTTTGAATCGTTCCGGCCGTGTTGTGCCGCCGATACGATAGCCTTCTTCAAACAGACTCAAACCAGTATCGGTCATGTATTGGCAAACCAAGTGCGGCGGTTGCGTGACGGCCAAGTAATTCTGTGCATACCCGCCTTGCGAACTCCCGAAGGTCCCAATCTTGCCGGTGCACCAATCTTGGTCGGCCAGCCATTCGCAACTGTCGTATCCGTCTTGTAGTGCGCCCCATTGCAGCGCGCGATAACCGACGTAGGTTCCCTCGGAGAGATGTGTGCCGCGGAAATTGACCAGTGCCACCACAAACCCTTCGCTCGCCAATTCCGCCGCCGCTTTCCGCGTCGACGCTCCCTGCAATCCGCCGTAGCGTTGCTCAAACAGCGCCGGCCAGGGGCCTTTGCCTGCGGGGAAATATAAGTAGGCGGACAGTTTCTTTCCGTCGCGCATGGGGATCATGAGATGTTTTTCATGCACGTCGCCGAGATCGATTTTGTCTTCGGCTGCGCTACTTCCGACGAGCGTCAGTGCCACAAAGGCCGTCGCGAAACCGTAGAGAGACAGGCAGCGAATATTGAGCAGGAGACTTCGTGGATGCATTATAAGGCCAATCTTGCCGACGGGGATGATCAATGAGACGTCTCCCAGCTTAAACCCGGCGACGCATTGCGTCGAGTGAGTCACGGTTGTTTCGCCGATTTCGCGTTTGGCCGTGACATCTCAGCGCCGTTTGCCTATGAAGTACGGCACACGTCCATTCCGCTTCGCAGTGCATGAAAGCCGCCGCCACCCATGATTGCAATCACGCCTCCCCCACGACCGATTTTCGAACCTGGGCAATTGGTACAACATCGGCGATACGGCTATCGCGGCGTGGTTGTGGGTCGCGACGAAGCGTGTCAGGCGGACGCAGCTTGGTATGCCAAAAACCAAACGCAGCCCGACCGCGATCAACCTTGGTATCACGTGCTCGTTCATGGTTCGCTCAGCTGTACGTATGCCGCTGCGGAGAACCTGATGGCCGATCCCAGCGGGCGGCCGATTGATCATCCGATGGTGCCGCACTTTTTCAGTGAGTTCGTCGACGGACATTACGTACGCAATGACGAACCATGGCCGGGATGATGTCTATTCAAACCTGGACTGTGCGGCCCGTTTCTGACGCCTGATAAATTGCGAAAACAGTTTTCAAGGCGCGGAGACTTTCCGCATTGCTGATCGGTGGGTCAGTCATTTCGGCGCACGCTTTGATAGCGGCGTCGACGAACGGCGTATACCCACGGGGCTGCTTCGAGCCTTGCCACGTCTGCACTTCGCCCGCATGCGCGCCCTTGGCGGTATACCATGTGAGCGGTTCGTCTTTCATCGACTCCAGATGCAACCAGCCGCCCGTACCCCAGATTTTTATATGTGAGTTATACCCCTTGTCGAGGTAATACCCCGAGGTCAGCGTGCCGAGTGTTCCGTTGTCAAACTTCAGAGCCGCAGCGGCGGAGTCCTCTACATTGATCGGTTGCCCACCGACATTTGCCGTAAAACCGGCGACTTCAGTAACGCTGGATTGCGTGATGTTCATGGCCAAGTCGAGCCAATGAATGCCCAACCAAATCAAATGCCCCCCGCCCGCGCGATCTTTGTCGGCAAACCATTGTTGCTGATACGATTCGCGCGTCAGCCGGGTTTGGTCGGCAACCAGATGCATTTCCATCCCATAGATTTTGCCGATGACCCCATTGGCGATCATCCGTCGCGCTGCGGCGATTTCGGGATTCAATCGATTGGCCAATGCCAGCATCAGATTTCGATGCCCGCTGTCCGCCTTGTGCACGAGTGGTTCGAAATCTTCCACACGGACACAGGACGGTTTTTCCGCAAACACGTGGCAATCCGCTTCGAGGGCGGCGTCGATCACCGGGGGCGCTAGTTTGGCTTCCATCGTCACCAACACCATTTCGGGGTGTTCACTTTCCAGTAGCGTGTTGTGGTCGGGATAGACCTGCGTGAGTTTGTCCCCAAGAACTTTGCGCGCCTCTTTTTCCCAACGTCCACTTGGATCGGCCAGGACCACTTCGTCGCACGCAGCGGAATTGGCTAACGCACTCAAATAAGCAGTGACATGCGCACCTTGGGCATGCGTGAGAAGTCCGACTTTAATGGCTTGGGGCATTATGAATTGCCTTTGGCTGTTGGCTTATCAAACGGGTAGACCGGGAGGGCGAAGCTCCTGCTGAGCCGCGTCTTAGAAAAACTCATGCAAAGGCGCTATGTGCTGAGCGCGACGGAACCGCAATCAAGCATGTCCGTTATGATCTTAGCCACAGATTGATCACAGATGAAACACAGATTGTTGGGCGTAGATTTCAAAATCCCTAAACGACCGTTTGCGGTCGCACTATGCGATCCGTGACGGACAACGCGCTGGCGTATCTTTGGATAGGCTATAAATGGCTTTTTAGCTGGAGGATGATTTGCCAGAGCAAGCCTACCTGCAATGATCAATGGAGGCCTCAATATGGATTTCACGCACCGCACGCAAAGTTTGACAATTAGTAGAGCGGATGAATCAATGAGAGCCTAGCAAGTTGACGGCGAGCTTTGCTCCTTAGCGTGATGTCTTCGCTCGTTATGAGTCTTTCGTCCTGCTGGGAATGCGTGAACCTCGCGCGTTGCATGGCATTTTCTCAGCATAGCGGCCGACAGGGTTGGCCGCAAATCTCGCGCGCCTATCTTAAAAAATGTGTCCACCGGGACGCCGTGGTCGTCTCTCCGGGGCACGGTTTTGTCTCATAACATCTCACTTGCGCTGTTTAGAGACGAGGAGGGACGTTGGCGTACGTTTTTCCTATTAAGATGACGTTTCGCAGCAAAAATCACGGTGTCAGCACCGCTGACAAGTCGATACACTCCCGCCGCCGCACCACTGCGCGCACTTCATGCCGTCACCTACGTTGACGAGAGACCGATTGCCAGGCAGATTTTGAAGGAATTGACCGGATGAGTACGCAACATGATGTTGTGATCATAGGCGCAGGCCCCGCAGGAAGCACGGCCGCCACGATTATGGCCCAAAAAGGCCTGGATGTCGTCGTCATTGAGCGAGAACACTTTCCTCGATTTCATATTGGCGAATCACTCTTGCCGGCCTCAGTCCGCATCTTTGAACGGCTGGGCGTACACGAACCCATTCGCAAAGCGTTTGTGCACAAGCCGGGCGGAAAATGGCTGTACGGGTCGATCGAGGTGGCCGGCGATTTCAATAAATCGGATCGCAAAGCGAGTTTCAAAGACCATCCCTACTCCTACCTTGTCGAACGTTCGATCTTCGATCAGATTCTGATTCAGCGTTCCGTGGAGTGCGGCGCGGACGTCCGCTTTGGGACTGAAGTCAACGAAGTCATTACGGAAAACGACCGCATAGTCGGCGTGAAATGTCGCGACGAAGAGGGAGACACCGCCGAACTCCGCGCTCGGCTCGTGATCGACGCCACCGGTTTGCGAGCCTTGATCCCGTCGAAACTGGGGCTGCGTGAAGTTACCCAACCGCAGCGGATGGGGATGTATTGCCAATACGCCGCCCGTCCGACGCGCGACGATGTCCAAGCAGGTTGGTTTGTGGGACAGATGTTTTACGACGGTTGGACATGGTTGTTGCGTCTGCCGGAAGATCGGTTTTCGGTCGGCGTGGTGATGACAGTAGATCGCTTCCAAAAATCCCGCCTGTCACCGACCGATTTGCTGGAAAAAATGGTGCAAGAAAATGACCTGCTCAACCATGGGATGACGCTCGACCGTCAACGGATTTCGGACGTGATGGTCACCGGCAACATGGCTAGCAGCTCTCAAAATCTAGCGGGAGACGGATGGGTAGCTGTCGGAGACGCGGCCTATTTTATCGATCCTTGCTACTCATCCGGTGTGCATTTGGCGATGAAGTCAGCCGAAATGGTCGCCGACATCGTTAGTACTCAAACGGCCACAGAAAAGATTTCGAGCGCCGCCTTTGATGGTTACCAAAAAGAAATGCGTTCGCACGAAAAATCGGTGCATCACATGGTCGACGCATTTTATATCGCCAGTCGCAACACGTCGGTGCAAAAAATGGTGACCACCTTTCAAGGAGGCTACCTCAATCGCCGCTTTGTGACGTTTGTCGGTGGCGATTTTCTGACGAACTCACGCATGATCCGCAACGTGCATCAGATTTCCAAAGTCGTGAAGTCGATCTTCGGAAACAACGCCGCCAAAAGCCCGGAAAACTCGCCGTTGTATTTAATCGACCCCGCTTTGAATCAGGACCAAGACGGCCGCGATTCGAACAAGAAGGCCGCTTGAGTCGTCGGGTGAGGTGGAACGCTCCGGACTACGATTTGCAATACGCGAATTGGCACGGAGGCCAACCTTCGCTGGAATTGTTCACAGATAAGCTTGTGATCAACCCTGTTGCGTCTTCCGCAAAGCAGACCACGTGCGGCCAAGCTGCCACATAGAATTCGTTCCTCGCTTGAGGGATAAGTCGCACTTGGCGAAAGCAGCCGAACGGGCCGCTCTGGATATCAAAGGTGGGCTGATCGACCGTTGCTACAAGTGAATCGCCGTGCGGCCGGAGCCGAAACGTAGTCGCTGATCGATCCTCAAGCATTTGGTAATCTCCGGCAAAACGTTCTAGGTGGTTCGCGGCGGAGACAGATTCTGACCGAGGAATGCCCACGTCATCGAGCACCTCGGCATATCGCGTTTTCCAGTCGTCATGCGAAACGCGCTGCCTTAGTTTTTTGAATCCAATCCGAGCAAATACACGATTTGAAATTTCGTCAAATTCCTTCCAAAATTTGATGAATCCAGCATAGCCTGTAAGGCCAGTAGAGCGCGAATAGGGGTATTGGTCGTGGGCAGCAGTCCATAATTCCATTAGACGTTGGCCGCGGGACTCGACCACATCACGAAAGTTTGACTCGATGTCGCGCGGTGTGAGGTAGATCAAAACGGGATTGAGTGCAGTGATCACCTTTTCAATACGCAGGACGAGATCCACAATCAAATCCCGGTCACAATCGTAAATTAACAGCGACCGTACATGATTTTGAAGCACCGCCGCATCAATGACAGCCACGTCATTCCCGCTACCCAGTTCCCGCACAAATCGCTGCCAACTCAACACAACTTCGTCGCAGTAGTTTGACCAAGATCGGTGGCGCTGCGGTTCATAAAACAAACGCACTGGATGCGTGCCGCTTTCTTCATGATACCATTCGACAGGTTGTCCGTCGCTGCGCAATTGTCGAAAGATAAACTGGGATAGCGTCGACTTGCCGGTGCCCGGCATGCCATCAACAAGTATGATTCGTCTCTCCCGCACAGCATCTCCTTGTTTTTTAAGTGATCGATGCTTGGAGCGATGTGATTGTACAATTTCTAATTGGTGTGTGAGAACTGAGCACCTGGAGTTGTTGAGTCTTCTTCGGATCACATTGTTTTTCGTACTAAGCGAGAATCATGCGTCGCGACGCACCCTACGGTTGCGGCCAATTCTTGTGATTTGGTGGGCGATGTTCTTTTTATCAGTGCTGCTGTACAATGTGCGTTGACGCCGGTTCGTTTCATTCCCCCCCCCTAAGATTGGTTCTTTCGTGGCCACTCCGCAGTTCGAGATCCTCGCTTACGAGCCGACTGAGTTGGGCATGTTGTGTTTGCGGCGTCGTGAATTGTTGTGCGAACCGGGGACCATTGTCACGGAAGTGACGCTCAATCACGAATTTCTGATGAGCAGTTATCTGACCGCTTCGGAACGTGCGTTGTCGGAAATTGCGTTGCGGATGCATGCCGGATCGGAACTGCATGTCTTGGTTGGCGGCCTCGGTTTGGGGTATACGGCGCGAGCGGCGCTGGGGTCTCCGCGTGTGGCGAGTTGCGAGGTCATTGAGTTTCTTCCGCAGGTGATCGGTTGGCTGGAGCAAGGACTGGTGCCGTTGTCGGACGAATTGAACGGCGAAGACCGCTTGCAGATTACGCGCGGCGACGTCTATCAATATCTCGCCGCTGCTCCACCGCGAAAGTATGACCTGATTCTGATTGACGTGGATCACTCGCCCGAGGAAAATCTGGGGACGGCCAACGGCGATTTCTACACGGCCCAGGGGTTACGGTTAGCGAAGCAGCATCTCGCTGAAGGGGGGCTGCTGGGGGTTTGGTCGTATGCCGAAGACTCCCCGTTTTCCGAAGCGCTGCGCGCGTTGTTTCGTGAAGTGCACATCGAACCGGTGACCGTTTTCAATAACCTCATCGATGTCGAACAGACCGATTGGTTGTTCTTTGCCCGCGACTAACGATTCACCTTGCGTTGCGTGACGTCGCTGTCATCTCCCGGCGGCCACCATTCGTCCAGCCGTTGGGTCATGCGTGCGATCCGCTCGGTTTGATCCGCTTGATCGATTAGGTTGTTTTGCTCAGCCGGATCATGTTTCAGATCAAAGAGGCTTTTCTTGACCGGGTTTTTAGTGGGGCCGGGGAGTAACAGTTTGTAGTCCCCCCAACGAATCCAGCGACCGCGCACGTGCTGCGAGGGCGCGCCGAGGCTCTGCGCGTCATTGGGATAGATCGCCCCAAACGCCGGTTGATCGGCGAGTGTTTCGTCGCCTCTGGCCGACGGTAGCAGGTTTCGGCCGCGCATGCGTGGTGTGATCTCCGCGGACAATCCCGCTGCTGCCAGAATTGTTGGGACAAGATCAACCGTACTGACCAATTGCGGGTGCTCCGCCGGTTTGATTGTTTTTGGCCAGCAAAGCAAGATCGGCGTGCGCAGACCGTCTTCAAAGGGGGACAATTTGGAGCGTCGATTCTGCCGTGTCGGGGCACGCTCATCCGGACGGAAACCGTTGTCCGAAGCGAACACGATTAAGGTGTCATCCAGGATGTCGTGTTGCGAAAGAAATCCCATCAGCTGCCCCACGGTCTCATCGAATCTCGCAATCTCCGCATAATAGGGCCGCAGGTGTTTCGGAATATCGCGGCCCTTATACAAGTCGTGGAAACGCTGCGGCGCGTCGAACGGTGTGTGCGGTAGAAAAGGGGCGTACCAGACAAAAAATGGTATCTTGCCGGCGTATTCCTCAATGAAGCTTTCAATCGGTTGCATCGTTTCGCGACCGATGACCAGCCCGGCGTCTCCGTTGCCGTGCGCCACCCATTCGCCGTTGGCTTGCTCGCGGGTGCCGGTGACGTGGCCCAGTCGTTTCGCCGGCAGGCCCCGTGTCATACCGTGCGTGAAACCAGCGGTTTGATAACTCCCCTCCCAATGCTTTCCCGTTTGCAGGCAAGCATATCCGTGTTGTGCCAAGATGCGCGGCAGCGTGGGAACGTTTTGGATTAGATAGTCCGTCGTTGCCCGCGCTTGGTGGTACTCATCTGCCGTCATCGTTTTTTGCATCGTCCTCAATCCCGGTGGCGGGTGATTGAAGTGGATGCCGTGTTGATGCGGATAGAGTCCGGTCAAAATTGTTGCCAACGACGGTCGGCAAACGCTCATGGGGACATAGCCATTGGGATACCGCGCCGAAGCGGCCGCCAACTGATCGATCTGCGGCGTGTGCACCAACGGATTGCCGGTAAAACCAAAGTCGCGATACGACTGGTCGTCGGCGAGAATCACCACAATGTTCGGACGTTCCGCCGCGCAACTTGTTAGCGGCGTTTTCACGAAGATCGTAAGCGCAATCACCGTCACCCAGAGGAAGAACGGCGAGAGCATCAGTCGTCTGTTCATCGTCAATCCTCCGGGCTCGGTACGACTATTTTTCAGTGGGCGGTTCCGCAATGCCGAACAACGAACCGTCGGTACGGATGAAAATGCGGCCGTCGGCGATGGCGGGTGTCGCATTGGTGGAATCGTCCAATTTGTTGACGGCGACCCCGATGTACTTCTCTTCACTCGGCTTAAAGACTAACGTCGTTCCCTTTTTGTTTGTCAGGTACAGCAAGCCGCCGGCACCGGCGATTGATCCCCAACTGGGGCCTTTGCCGCGATGACTCCAAAGGATCTTACCCGTTTTGGGATCGATGCATTGAATGGCAGCGCCATCGGCGTTGGGACGATAGAGATAGCCGTCGATAGCAACGCCGGTGCCAATGCTTTGCGGGCTGTTTTCATTGCGATACAGCCGGTGGGTTTCCGTCACGTCCCCCGTGCCGCCCAAGCGGATGGCCATTGTTGGTCCGCGATATCCACCTGTAATAAAACACAGCGGCCCCACGATGACCGGTGATGAATACGCCAAACTCCCGCGATCATGGGCCATGCCGTCACAGGTCCAGATGATCTCGCCCGACTGCGGATCATAAGCGTTCACCCGTGTGGGCATCGCACAGATGATTTGCGATTTGCCATCGACTTCGGCGATGACCGGTGTGCACCACGATCCCATCGGATTGCCGTCGTCGCGACGGTTGCCGTCCGCCTCAACCGGTTCAGGTGTCTTCCAGATCTCTTTGCCGTTTGTTGGATCGATAGCGGTGAGAAAGACATCCTTTCCCGGTCCGGCATTGAGCAAGATTTTTCCGTCGTGGAATATCGGTGAAGCACCATAGCCCCACATGTGGCGGAATTTTCCCAGGTTGCGGGACCACAATTCATTGCCGTCCAAGTCATAGCAATACAAACCGGCCGAGCCGTGAAAGACGACCACTCGTTCGCCGTCGGAGGCAGGGGTCGAACCGCAGTAGGGGTTGGTTTTGTGGGTTGGCATTTTCTCATCGATGGTGACGGTCCGCACCCACTGTTGTTTGCCGGTTTTTTGGTCGAAGCAGTACAAGCTCCGCAGCTTCCCCTCTTCGTCCTCGGCGCTCGTCACAAACACACGGCCATCCACAGCAATGGGACTGCCATTTCCCGGCTGTGGAAGTTTGACTTTCCAAGCGATATTGTCCGTGGCGCTCCATTGGGTTGGACCTTGTTCCTTGCCCGATAACCCATCGCCTGCTGGACCGCGAAAAGTCGGCCAATCAGCGGCTAAGCTCGGATGCGTCGCACCAAACAGTACCAAGAATAATGCCGAAGCTATGCAGCGGTACATCGATAAAACTCCTTGACTCGATGAAAGCAGGGATCGCGGAATGCAGGCACGTGCTGCCGCACAACCGTGGGGCGCAGCACGGCAGCGATCATATCATACCGATGGGCATCCCGCATGTGTTGTTCAGGCAGCGTGGGGCAATAACGCCGGCGGAGCCGTTTCATCGTTGGTGGCGAGCGGGTCGGCGGCTGCGATCGATTTGCGGCGTTCCTGATATAAAAACCAGCCGAGCAGCGAAAGCATCAGCATGTAACCAAAAAATGGCGTCCCGATGGCGCGCACGGGGCGGTACCAGTCCCACGGCGGCACGAAGTTCAGCAACCCTAAGCACGCGAAGAGTCCGCCCAAGGCGAAGCGCATTTGGTTGCGGGAATGGGTGCCGTCACGCAGATACCACATCACGACGGTCAGCGGATACATCAGCCACACGCCGTAGTAAAACCAAGAGATGGGCGAAAACACAATCATCATCACCAGTAGCATGGCATACTCAATCGCATCAGTCCGCTGCGTGCGGAATTTCGTCGCCGGCATCACTGCCACAAATCCCAAACAGATTGCCAGTGCCGCGCCGAGAATCACGAAGTTCACAACACGAAAGTCAAGATTTGCCACGTTGACATAGATCAAACGGTACCCGGCGTTCGGGTTACCGGGAACGTAGGGGCGTGGATGGACGGTTAATTTGCGGTCAGCAGGAATCGGCCGCAACAGCCGATTCGCGGTGGCAATCAGCGACGCGTTTTTCCATCGGTAACTTTGCCCGGGACGTTGCGCGATCGTGCCACGGTCGTAACTGAGCACCATTGCGTTGGTCCATGTTCCGAGTTCAGCCACATTGCGCTGGAATCCGCGAAACGGGGCCGGCAGGCAGATCAGTAAAAAGGCCATTGCTACTAAAAACCCGGTGAGGGCTCGGTATTGCCGTCGCCATAATAAATAGACGGCCAGCATCACTGGAAAAGCCTTCACGGCCGTCGCTAAGGCAATCAATGTCCCTGCCCCAAATTGACGACCGGCGCGCAGGCAAATAAATGCCGCAAGCAGCAGCGCCAACAACATCAAATTGGGTTGCCCCAATTGAAACGTGTCATACACGTAAGCAGTCGTTGCCAGCGTCGGTACGAGATAGACGATCACCGGCCGTCCCCAGGCTTTGCCCGTGGCTAAGTAGACGCCCGCGTAAACACAAAAAATCCAACTCACCGCATTGGCGGCTTCCAAGATCAAAATGAAAGGCAGCTTGCCGGCAATGGTGAGCGGCGCAATTAGACACGCGGAGACAGGCGGGTACATAAAATTGAACCGCGGCGATTCGGCCAGCGGATAGATTTCTTCGCCCGCCCACACCTGTTGTCCGACCGTGTACCAAGTGTCGTAATCTTTATTGCGATCCGATGCGGCTCCATAGCGAAGGTGCACACTCACCGGGACGACTGCAAAGCCGATGATGACGCCAATCCATATGGCCCACAACCAACGGTCACTGTGCCCTTTGTGCGATAAGGACTGATGTTGTTCAATCACGCCGCGTTGGCCTTCCGGGGAAGCAAATGCTATTGAAGGTCGAGTTTTTCATGTGGGGCGCGATTGAAATCATCCGACGGCATCAACGTTCTTCGAAACGAGTTCTACCGACAGTCACTCAAAGGTGTCTTACTGTCGAGCAAGAGTATATCGCTCGTGAGAGATTCCGCAAATGCCAATTGGGGAAAGTGGTTACGGCATTTTTTCAATCCCCCAATGCCGACGAAGCGAGCGGCTCGCTTGCCGATTCGTAGTGGTGCAATTTGGCGTTTCATTCCAGTGCGCGGTGGGGATAATCGGTATACAGTCGTTCAACGCCCAGTTCCCGCAACTGTGCCATCCGCTTGGGATCGTTTACCGTCCACGCACCCGCTTCGAGATCGGCCGCTTTGATTTTTTGGACCTTCTCCGCAGTTACACCCGCTTCGTTGATCACCAAAGCGGCAAAGCCATGCGTCTTGGCTGTGCGAATATCGGCCTTGATATCCGTGTTTGCGCCGCGGTCCCAAAAAATCTTCACCGCTGGAGCCAGCCGTTTGGCCTGGGCCATGTATTGTAAATTGCCGTCGTTGAATCCGACCCAGGCTTCCATCTTGAGTTGTTGGACCAGCGCGACCGCGTCGGCGACGCAATCCATTTTAGGCTGAAGGGAAACCCGCGTCCGCCGCTGTTTTTTAACTAAGCGCAGCACATCTTCCAGCAATGGAATCCGTTGCGGTGGACAGTCGGCTAGACTCTTGCCGGTGCGACGTCGAAAATCGGTAGCGACGTCGACCGTGGCGAGTTCTTGATAGGTTGATTCCGCCACGACTCGTTTTTGGTCACCGACACGCGCCGTCGTTTTGTCATGGATCACAACCAACCGGCCGTCCTGGGTGCGGAGAATATCGAGTTCAAGCCAGTCTGCGCCCGCAGCGATACCGCCTTGGAACGCCGGCAGGGTGTTTTCAGGGAAGTTCCCCGAATCTCCGCGGTGAGCGGTCACGCCGTTGTTGAGAAATGTTGGCGATTCAATTTCAGAAGCAAGAATCGACTCACGTTTCTCCTGGAACAACGTGAGCCAAGCAAGCGTTAGTCCCTCGCCAATCGTCGCAGGTGGTTGATATTCTTTGGGCGTTCTGCCCCAATAAAATCCAATCCAACCGGCCGCGTACGGTTTGGAGGCGTCGATGAATCGCCCCAATTGCTGCGCGTCGCACTTCAGCGGGAAAATTTCTTCGATGACGACCGGTTTGCCGACTTTCGCAAATCCTTGAAGAGTTTTGAGGGCTTGGGGATTCTTGCCGGTTTCAGGGTAGAGGTGCACGGCCAGGAAATCGAGATCGTCGGTCACTTGGTCCGGGATGAATCCCGATGTCAGCCCTGGACGATCCAGGCTATTGGGGACCAGCCCCACGGTAATCAAATGCCGCGGGTCCTGTTTGCGTATGGCGGCAACCATGTGGCCGATCCATTTTCGAGCAATCGCCTGCCGTGGCCGGCCGGCTGTTTCCAGTGTAATGAATTGCACAAAATGCTTGCCGGCAAACGCGGGGCCCAGCCAATCGTCCCGTTTCTTTTTACCCCCTGGAACATAAGGCTCGTTCATCAGGTCGTAACAAAACAGGGCGGGGCTCTTCGCGCAGTGTGCGGCAACGGCCTCCCAAAACCGGGCCTGTGCCTGCCAGCGTTGTTGTTCGTTTAATTTATCGTACCAAGCGGGAACATCTTGCTTGTGGTAGCAGCCCAGTCCGGTCACATCGAGGTACAACCTGGTGGTTTCCGCTAATCGCAACAGTTTTTCCAGTTGCCGAAGTGTGTCCAGGTTCGGTGTGTTGGCAGCTGTCATGAACTTACCAAACTGCAGATGCACACGGACGACATTCGCGCCCAGTTGTTTCATTTCCTGAAAGTCATCAGCAACGGTCGCCCAGTCGTCTACCCAGTAGTCCTCAATCAACCGTCCATCACGGTCGTGATCATAGTTGAATCCCCAGGGTACGAACGTGCGGCCCGATTCTGCCAAAACGAAGCCGCGTTGATCGTTGGCCGTGCGGACCCATTCCAGTTCGGTGGCGAGAGCGTGGTTGGTCAAAACCAGCCCTGCAATCAACGACAGAAATACGAGTTTGCGCTGCATGGTTTCATAAACTTGTTATCTAGCACGAACCTGATGTCGCGCGAAAAAGCGACTATCGCACTGTAAAGGGAATAGCAACCGGATTCAATTGGCGGGCGGACCTGATAATTGGCCTTTGCTACGGTATGATTGAATGGATCAGCAGGCGCTTCATTTGTAGGCCGGCTATATATTTCTTCTTAGATATCCGTATTCCAGATTCAATCGTTGAGGACAAGAGATGAGATCGCTACGTCCGTGCGTCCTGTTTTTGATGGCCACGCTGTCCGTCGGATTGCTGTCAGCCGCTGAGAAAGCAAATACCTCGGGATTGACCTTCACCGAGTATGACATCGAAGAGGATCTCGTCTATGGGCATAAAGACGGCTTGGCGCTGACCATGGATGTGCTAACGCCTAAGCAAAATGCCAAGGAGATCGGTGTGATCTTGGTTTCCAGCGGCTCCTGGAAATCAAAAAAATCCGACATTGAGGCAGAGAACATTCGCAAGCGTGACGAGGACCATTGGGCGCAAGGATTGCTTGCCGGCGGCTATACGCTGTTTGTCGTGCGGCACGGTAGCTCGCCGCGATACTATGTGCCGGAGATGGTGGAAGATATGAATCGCAGCGTACGGTACGTGCGGTCGATCGCTAAAGATCACGGCGTTGATCCTAATCAATTGGGAATCACCAGCGGGTCGTCCGGCGGACATTTGTCGCTGATGGCGGCCATGACCGGCGATGATGGAAATGCCGACGCCAAAGATCCGATCGAGCGCGTGAGCAGTCGCGTGCAGTGCGTCGTCGCTTGGTTCCCCCCGACCGACATGGTGAATTGGGGCGCCGAGAAGGGCTATAACGTGATCAAACTGGTTCGCCCGGAAATGTTTCAGCGGATGTTTGGCGAGATCACCGACCTGGAAAAACAACTCCGCGAAATCTCACCGATTTACTTCGCCACCAAACAATCCCCGCCGTTGTTGTTGATTCACGGTGATAGCGACAGGACCGTCCCGCTGCAGCAATCCAAAGTGATGCAAACGAAATATAAAGAACTTGGCTTACCGGTCGAATTGATCGTCGAACCGGGCGGCGGGCATTCGTATTGGCCGGGGATTGCGGCAGAATATCAAGAAGTCTGGAAGTGGTTCGACACCTATTTGAAGAAGTAATCGTTATGTCCACAGCAATGCCTCTTACCAGTCTCGGCGAAACGTTGGATCTTTCCGCCGAGTACTTCGGTTGGTTTGCATCCAGTGCGCAGCTGATTGACGATCCTGCTGCATTACGGATGCAGTTGGCGGAAGAAGGGTACCTGTACCTGCCCGGTTATCTCGACGTTGACCTCGTGACCGCTGCGCGGGAACGGCTGCTTGGTCAATTGGATGAATTGGGGATGGTCGATCGCGCGCATCCGGTTTCTGCAGGGGTCGCCCAACAACCCTGGCAGGGACGCAGTTGTCACGATCTGGTTCAGGAGAATGCGCCGCTGAGGGAATTGCTGTACGCCGGGCGGATGATGGATTTTTATCGGCGGCTGTTTGACGAATCGGTGCGGCATTTCGATTTCACTTGGCTGCGAGCGATCGGCCCGGGGCACGGCACTGCGCCGCACGTCGATTCGGTCTATATGAATCGCGGGTCACAACGGTTATTAACCAGCTGGACACCGTTGATGGAGATCACACCCGCTATCGGCGGACTGACGATCATGCCCGGTTCGCATCGTTTGGACCGCTTGAAAAAACATTACACAGGCGATGTCGACACGTTTTGCACAAATCAACCCGATCGTCCGCCCCAAGATGTCCATGAATGGATCGGCCCGTTGGGGGACGGAAAACTGAGCGGGCATCCTGCGCGGCTACAATCCAAACTGGGTCTCCCTTGGCGAACCGCCGAGCAGTATCGTCCGGGAGACGTCGTGATATTCAACATTTTTACAGTCCATGGCAGTCTCGACAATCACAGTGACCGCATCCGACTCTCGACCGATTCGCGTTACCAGCCGGCCGATGAACCGGCGGACGAACGTTGGATTGGCGAAAACCCGATCGGCCATAACCGTTCCGTCCGCAAGGGGTTGATTTGCTAGCAAGCGACCAACGACGAGAACACCATAGAAAGTTCCCACTTATGAATCACATACAACGAATTGGCCTCCTTGCATTTCTGGGGCTTCTGATATTGGCCGGAAGCGGCGCGCCCTTGGCGGCGGCGGAATGGGTTGACCTGCAGGATGCGGTTGTTGTCGTCCGCGATGGCGATCTTCCTCAAACGGAGCAAACCGCGGCGACGGTGTTGATTGAAGAGATCAAAAAGCGGACTGGTATCAAGTTGCCCCAAACCGATAAATGGCCGGCGGGCAAAACGGTGATTGCGCTCACTTCAAACGCCAATGTCACCGATTGGAAAACACCACTCCCCATGCGGAAGGGTGAGGACCTTCCCGAAACTCAGCCCGAGGGATATCGCATTTCCGTTCAGCAACGTGATGATGCTGCGCCGATTGTCTGGATCCAAGGGGCTGATCCCCGTGGCGTGTTGTTTGGCGTGGGGGCGTTGTTGCGGAATCTGCAATGGGGCCAAGAGACAGCCAAGCTGCCGGCGGATTTGGATATCGCCACCGCACCGGTCTCGCCGATTCGCGGCCATCAGTTGGGGTATCGCGCGACGGCTAACTCTTGGGACGCTTGGACGGAAGCGCAATTCGATCAATATATCCGCGAATTGGCACTGTTCGGCACCAACGCCATCGAGAATATTCCGTTTCAGGATGGGCGGAAAAACTCGATGATGAAATATTCCCGACAGGATATGAATCGCAAATTGAGCGAAATCTGTGCCCGTTACGGACTCGACTATTGGGTCTGGACGCCGGCCGACTTTGATCTCAACGACAAAAAGCTGCGCAGTGAAATGCTCGACAAACACGAGAGGTTGTACCGCGATTGCCAACGGCTTGACGGGGTCTTCTTCCCTGCCGGCGATCCGGGAGACAATCCGCCGGAATTGGTGCTGCCGTTTTTAGAAGAATTGTCCGAGCGTCTCATCGCAATTCATCCCGAGACGCGGATCTGGTTGTCGCTGCAACGCCTGAGCCGCCGCGACGTCGAGTCTATTTTCGATTATATCAAAACGAATAATCCAAAATGGTTGGGCGGGTTGGTCGCTGGGCCTTCCAGTCCGCCGGCACCGCTGATTCGCAATTCACTCCCGCCGCAATACCAGTTTCGCCTGTACCCTGACATCACGCACAACAAACTCTGCCAATACGTCGTCCCGTGGTGGGACCCGGCCTATGCGCTGACGTTGGGCCGTGAAGCGATCAATCCCCGACCGCGGGAATACGCGGAGATTCACAATCGGCTCGCCCCGTATACCGATGGGTTCATCAGCTATTCCGACGGCGTGCACGATGATGTCAACAAGATCGTCTGGAGCATGTTGGGCTGGGATCCCCACCGCGATGTGCGGGAGATTCTGATCGAGTATTGCCGCGTCTTCTTCGATCCAGCGATTGCACCCGCGGCAGCTGATGGGATTTTGGCTCTCGAAAAAAACTGGCAAGGCGCGTTGGCCGATAACGGTGCGGTCGAAGGAACAGTGTTGTATTGGAATGAACTGGAAAAACAGGCTCCGCAGTTGAGCGGCAATTGGCGTTGGCAAATGAATTTGCTGCGGGCAAATTACGACGCCTTCACCCGCCGCCGTTTGATTTATGAAACCGAATTGGAAAATCAAGCAAACGGAATTCTCGCCCAAGCACCCGAAATCGGCACCCAAGCCGCGATGAAACAGGCCTTGGACGTTCTCAATCGCGCTCAGACAGATCCGATCAGTCCGGAATTGCACGCACGGATCGAGGAACTCTGTCAGGATCTTTTTGAATCGATCGCTCTGCAAAGCAGCGTCGAAAAATATAATGCCAGCGGGGCCGAACGCGGGGCGTTCTTGGATTTCGTCGATCATCCGCTGAACAACCGGTGGTGGCTCGAAGACCGTTTTACCGAGATCGCCAAACTACTCAGCGAAGAGGAGCGACTGAAGGAGTTGGAGATCATCCGCACGTGGGAGAACCCCGGCGCCGGCAGCTTTTATGACGATTTGGGAAACATCGCCAAGTCGCCGCGGTTGATCCGTTGGAATCCCGCCGGCACCAATCCCGCGCATGTCATCCGCTCACCCAGCACGACCTATTGGTGGTTGGATAACGGCAAGTCTCGAGCGCGGCCATCGTGGTTGACGACCATGGAAGCCGGTACAAAGGTCGTCTACGAGGGCCTGGATCCCAATGCCAATTACGTGGTTCGCGTTGCGGGATATGGACAGTCCCTGCTCCGCGCCGACGGCCAACGGTTGCCGACATCCCTGGATAAACGGGGGTTGGGAGAATTCAAGGAATTCCCCGTGCCTAAAGAAATGCTCAAGGACCGCAAGTTGACGATTACCTGGGATGCCCCCACCGGTGAAGAGCATCTCAACTGGCGGCAGCAGTCGCGAAACGCTGAAATCTGGTTGTTAAAACAACCGTAAAGAGGAAACCGCCCCGCCGTTGATGGTTGTTTATTCGCCGCTCACTCCCTCACAATCGTGAGCGACAACGTAGGCTCGTGTCGTCAGTTCTGAGAATGATTGTCAACGTCTAGCGTCTCGACAATGATCGCTGCTTCGGTCGATTCGTGGTCGTGCAGCAGATTTAGGAATTGCTCGATGTCGACAAGAACATCCTTCCAACATTGATAGGATTCTCCGCAAGCCTGCAATCGAGAACTGTAGTTGTCTAGTGTGTCGAGAATTTGTTGGTGTTGCCGTTTCAATCGATCTGCCTGCTCGGCCAACTGTGGCGCGCGTTGAATCGCACCGGCCAGATAGCCTCCCCGTTCTTCGAGATCGAAATGTTCTGCGAGATGATCTCGCAGTTCTCGAATGCGGGCTCCCATCTCTTCGTACTGCGGTCCATCACCCAGTTCGTTGACTTCGCTCCAGAATTGTCTCAAGTCGGCAACTCGTTTCGAAATCTCGACATGTTCGCTCGACAACATCCGCAGGAAATCATCGGTTTGCGATGCAGTCATCGTACCCATCCTTCCAGTGCACTGATTCGTGCACATGTAAGCGACCGAGTTTGTATCGATCACAAACTCCTATTACAGCTGGTCAACAAAAGCGCGCGAGGAACCCCCTCACGGGCTTTGGTCCAGGCGTAAAAAAACCTCTACTGTGCAACCGTTGCACGTAGAGGCTGTCATGACCGGAATCGGACCGCCAAGTCATCAGCGGTTTCTTTCTGTCCGTAATTATTCGTGTCGAACGCAAAAATGTCAAGACGAGTGCTGCCTGCAATCCCTCCCCGTAGCGGGCATTGGGCTTCAGTCAATGACGAGGACCTTGGCTCCCTGAATCGGACCATGTTTCAGATCCAGCAAAGCACGATTTGCGTCTTCCAGGCGGTAAGGTTCGACCGTGGGGCGAATCGGAATCTCGGCGGCGATTTTCAGGAATTCGGCAATATCAAAATGCGTGACGTTGGCGACAGTCTTGATTTCGCGTTCCATCCACAAATGGTCGTGGTAACTCAGGTCTAGGAGCGACTTCTTGTCCGTCTCCTCTTTACGAATCGCATTAATCACCAGCCGTCCTGCCGGGGCGAGGTTCCTTAAGGCCTCGACCACCGGTTTCCAGACCGGTGTGGTGTCGATAATCGCGTCAAGGCTTTCCGGCGACCGATCCGTTGTGTCCCCCACCCAGGTGGCTCCCAATTCCAAGGCGAATCGTCGCGCGCTTTCATCACGCGCAAAGACCGACACTCGACTATCAGGATACAAGTGCCGCGCAAGTTGAATCACGATGTGTGCTGAGCCGCCAAAACCGGTTAATCCCAGAGATTGGCCATTCTGGAGTTGGGTGAGTTTTAAGGCGCGATAACCGACCGCACCCGCACAGAGCAGTGGGGCAGCTTCGGCGTCGGTGAAGATATCTGGAATGCGATAGGCGTACTGCTCCCCGACCGTCAAATATTCCGCATAGCCGCCGTTCACGTCTCGGCCCGTTGCTCGAAAATCGACGCTGAGGTTCTCATCAGCAGCGCCTGTCGAAGAATGAATCCAACCCACGCCGACGCGGTCACCGATTTGCAGTTGGCTGACTTCCGCCCCAAGGCGTTCCACACGACCAATCACCTCATGGCCGGGGACCACCGGGAATTGCGGGGGTGCGGTGCGTCCTTCGATCTCGTCCAATTCGGTATGGCAGACTCCGCATGCGGCAACCCGGATTAAAACCTCACCGGGCCCCGGGATGGGGATGGGAATATCTGCCAGGACGAGCGGTTCCTGCGTGTCATGCAGCGAGACAATTTGTTGAAGAAGCATGGCTTTCATCGCGGCGGCTCCTTGAGGTCTCAACGGACTTCGTAGGACGATCATTCATGGTTCTGTTCTTCGTACTCTTCATCAACGTCCCAAGACGTCCGTGTATGCAACGTTGCTTATCCTGGATGTCTCCGCTGGATAGGCTCAATGGCCCATCCAAAAGACCACCGAGAGGGCAGCCACTACGAGGAGTACTAAGAGAGCCGCATCCGGTTCGACAATCCAGAGTCGTTTCTCGGCGCGATACAACAAACCTTGGATGGCGACAGCCGTCACGAAAATCACCATGGCAGCTGTGACGGCATGTGTCTCTGAGGCCGCGGCGAACAGCGACCCGTCATAGAACAGATCGACTCCGACAAATATCAACATGTTAAAGGCATTGCTGCCGAAAATGTTGCCGATTGCCAAGTCGGTGGCCCCCATTCGCAAAGCGGTGAACGTTGTAACCGCTTCGGGCAATGACGTAATCAGGGCCACGAACAACGTCCCGACAACCGTTCGCCCCAACCCGCTGATGTCCGCCAATTCGCTCGCCACACTTGCCAGTTTTGGGGCGGCGACAAAAATCACTGCGGCGGAGAGAAGGTATCCCGTCACAATTTTGACACGCGACATCGTCGGCGTTTCGGCCGCCTGCGGGGCTTGGCTCAACGCGTATTGCTGATCGAAAAAAATTAGCCGCAGGCAAAACAGATACGTGATTAACAAAAACCACGACCCCGGCCCCAGACGCAGGAACGTCCCGGGTAACTTGACCAGTATAAAAAACAGCACGACCGCCGTAAGGAGAATTCCAGAAACTGCCGAAAGCGCATGGGCCGACGCCGATTTTGAAAGGGCTGCGCCATGTGTTTTTGTACACAAATCGAGGACGGCCAGGATCAATAGATTAAACAGCGAGCTTCCCAGCAGGTCTCCCAGGGTTAAATCCACAGCAGGAATCATGGCGGCCTTGCAGCCGACAAGTAGTTCCGGCAAACTCGTCGCTAACGCGAGTAACACAACGCCAGCCATGGAACGCCCCATGCCCGTAATCATGCCGAGTTCGTCGGCGAAACGGGCGAGCAGTGTTCCCGCTACAACAACAACTAATGCAATCAAAATGAATTGTAAGATCAGTCCGGCCATGCGCTTCGATCCGGCAAATACAGAAAATGGTAGCGATTCTTCCAGGCATACATCCTAACAGCGATTGTTTCTAGAACAATCTCACCGGTCTTCATCCACATCATGCAAAAACAAATCCCCACCGAAATCGCCACGAAGACTGCCTGGCATGCCTTGTCGAGCGCGGAGGTCATTTCGCAGCTTGGCACCGATTTGAAGTCCGGTCTCTCGGCAACCGAGTCGCAAGCACGTTTGAAATCCTATGGCCCGAATGAACTGCTCTCCACGGAAGAAACGCGTTGGTATACGGTCCTGCTGCGGCAGTTTTGGGATGTGATCATCGGCATTTTGATGCTCGCGGCTCTGATGTCGGCGGCGACCGGTGAACTGATCGATGCGGCTGCGATTTTGATTATCGTCGTACTCAATGGACTGTTAGGATTTGTCCAAGAGTGGAAGGCGGAACAAGCGCTCAAAGCTTTGCAACAAATGCTCGCGCCGCAGTGCACCGTCGTTCGGGATGGACGCGAGTTGAAAATCCAGGCCGCACAGATCGTGCCGGGTGATTTGGTGATGCTGCGCGTCGGCAATCGCGTGCCCGCCGATTTGCGGCTGACAACGGCCGTCAACTTGAAGGTTGATGAATCGGCACTCACTGGTGAATCCGACTCGGTCTCGAAAGGGATGGAACCGGTTGACGAATCGACACCCTTGGCCGAGAAATCCTCAATGGTCTGGATGGGGACGGCGGTCACAAACGGCCACGCGTCCGGCATCGTCGTCGCGACGGGAGAAGCGACCGAATTTGGACGCGTCGCGCTACTGACACAAGCTATCGGGCCTGAAACGACTCCCCTGCAACGCCGCACTACTGTTTTAGGTAAGAAACTGGGGCTGATCGCGATTGTGGTTTCGGCCCTCATTGCCGTCGGCGGTTGGGTCGCAGGCAAACCGCGGCTGGAAATGTTTCTGACCGGTGTCTCGTTGGCCGTTGCGGTCGTCCCCGAAGGACTCCCGGCGGTCATCACAATTACATTAGCGCTCGGCGTGCGGGCCATGGCAAAAAAACAGGCGCTGCTGCGTCGATTGACCGCCGCTGAGGCCTTGGGAGCGGCATCGGTTGTTTGCACAGACAAAACCGGCACCTTGACCAAAAATGAAATGACCGTCCAGCAAATCTGGTTACCGTCCGGCCATATCGATGTGACCGGCACCGGCTACGATCCCGCCGGTCATTTTGAAGTGGATGGGGAACGGCTCGATTATCAATCACGGCCCGATTTGCTGGCATTTTTAGAGACCGGTTTGCGTTGTAACCACTCCACACTGCAACAGACTGACGACGGTTGGCAACAGTCGGGCGAACCGACCGAAGCCGCACTGGTTGTGGCCGCCTACAAAGCCTGGATGCCGTCGGTCGAGAACGGCGAAGACTCCACGGAATTCTCATTCAATTCGACGCGTAAACGGATGACCGTCGTTGAGCGGAAATCCGAAGGTGCGCTAGCGCATGTCAAAGGCGCCCCAGAGGTGATTCTCGGCCGGTGTCAGCGCATCTTGAAGGACAACGACGAACAACCACTGACTGAGGACGACCGTCAGCGCATCGAACACGCCTATGCGGAAATGGCCAATGAGGGCTTGCGCGTTTTGGCAATCGCTCGCCGCACACTTCCGCTCGATTTCGAGGTGGAGGAGGACGCTGTCGAACAGGACCTGACCTTGTTGGGATTGGCGGGCATCATCGATCCGCCCCGTCCGGAAGTCTCAGCGGCCATTGAGACCGCTGCTCTGGCGGGTATCCATGTCATAATGATAACCGGCGACGCCGCGCCGACTGCATTGGCCATCGCCAAGCAGATTGGTCTAAGCGCCGAACAGGCACTCACCGGCAGTGAGCTGAAGCAACTGGATGATGCGACATTGCTCGAACGTCTAATGCAAAAAATTGTAATCGCCCGCGCGACCCCCGAACAGAAATTGCGAATCGTGACGTTGCTGCAAGGCAACGGGCATGTTGTAGCTATGACGGGCGACGGCGTGAACGATGCCCCCGCATTGAAGAAAGCCGAGATCGGCATCGCGATGGGGCTGCGAGGCACGGATGTCGCCAAGGGGGCCGCCGACATGGTGCTGACGGACGATAACTTCAGTTCCATTATCAATGCCGTCGAAGAGGGCCGCCGTCAATATGACAACATTCAGAAATTCGTCCTGTATTTGCTCTCGTCCAATACAGGCGAAGTCTTGGCGATCTTTTGTAATATTCTGTTGGGCGGGCCGTTGATTCTGTTGCCCGTGCAAATTCTGTGGATGAATTTAATCACTGACGGAGTGACCGCCGTCGCGCTGGGGTTGGAACCGATCGAAGAGGGTAACATGCACCGCCCTCCGCGTGATTCGAACCAGCCGCTGCTTGACCGTCGTGGGATCGTTATGATCGGTCTGCTTGGCTCCTATCTGACGGCTGTGACGCTGTGGTTAATGTACGACTATTGGGGCAGCGACGATCCGCATGATAAGGCGATTGCGCAGACGATGGCCTTTTGTGGACTAATCATTGCCGAGAAAATCAACGTCTTCAATTTCCGCACACTGCGGACGTCGCTATTTCGGCTCAATTTCTTTTCCAATCCTTGGATCTTGATCGCCTGTACGGGCATGATCGGGCTGCAGGTCGCAGCGGTTTACATCCCGTTTTTACAAACGGCGCTGCATACTATGCCACTTGGACTGCAGGATTGGGGATTGATCGTCGCCTTGTCGCTGCCGGTACTGGTCATAGGCGAAACGTATAAGTGGTTTTTGCGGCGCGGTGACTGTGAAGTTGCCCACGATTGATGCTCGAAATTGCTCAGCAGCCTCAATTCGTTTTTCCGCGGCAGTCCATCACCCAATACACCATTCCCACGCCGGGACTCGCACCGCTGCTCAATCCAAATTGGTCGTTCGCAGTCGCAGTGCGTTGGCGATCACTGACACGGAACTGAAACTCATCGCAGCGGCGGCGATCATCGGATTGAGTAACAGCCCCATGACCGGATAGAGCACACCAGCGGCAATCGGCACGCCGAGCGCGTTGTAGATGAATGCGAAAAACAGGTTCTGCCGAATGTTGCGCATTGTGTGGCGGCTGAGGTTGACCGCTTTGATGATTCCACGCAGATCTCCTTTGACGAGGGTGACCCCCGCCGATTCGATCGCCACATCGGTCCCCGTCCCCATGGCGATGCCGACATCGGCCAGCGCGAGCGCCGGTGCATCGTTGATGCCGTCGCCGGCCATCGCCACCTTATGACCTTCGCTTTTGAGCGACTTGATCCGCGCCTGTTTATCCTCGGGTCGCTCGCCCGCTTCGAACTCATCGATTCCCAATTGCTCAGCGACTGTTTGAGCCGTTTTTTCGTTGTCGCCAGTTAGCATGATGATCCGCAGCCCCAATTGGTGCAGCGCCGTAACGGCTTCGGCGGTGGAGGCTTTGATCGGATCGGAGACAGCGATGATTCCGGCGAAACGTTGGTCCACAGCGACATACATCACCGTCCGTCCCTGCCGCTGCAGTTCATCGACCTTGTCGTCTAAGACCGCAAAATCTTGCACCTGCCGTTCTTCCAACAACGAACGTTTGCCAATCAGCACAGCCTTGCCATCGACCGTTCCATGCACCCCTCCGCCTGTGACCGAATCGAAATCAGCGGTGCTCGATAAACTTAGCTCTCGATCCTTGGCTCCCTGAACGATGGCATGCGCCAGCGGATGCTCGCTGTTTTGTTCGACGCTTGCCGCCAATTGTAATAGGTCCGCTTCGGGAAAGCCCTGAGCCGGAATGCACTCGGTCAGTTTGGGGCGGCCTTCGGTCAGCGTGCCAGTTTTGTCGACGACGAGTGTGTCGATTTTTTCCAAGGTCTCCAAGACTTCGGCGTCCTTAATCAGCACGCCTGCCTTCGCCCCACGTCCGACGCCGACCATGATCGACATCGGTGTGGCCAGCCCCAATGCACAGGGGCAGGCAATGATCAACACGGCCACGGCATTGACCAGCGCCCAAGCCAACGCCGGTTGCTTTGGCTGTAGGACTGCCCATACGATAAACGTCAGCACCGCGCACAGCACCACCGCCGGCACGAAATATCCAGCGACGACATCGGCGACTTTCTGAATCGGCGCGCGACTCCGCTGAGCGTCCGAGACCATATTGACGATCTGCGCCAACACCGTGTCACCGCCCACTTTTTCCGCTTGCATCAAAAACGCGCCGGTCTGGTTAACCGTTCCGCCGATCACTTCGTCGCCGGTTTGTTTTTGCACCGCCGCCGGCTCGCCGGTAATCATGGACTCATCGACGGAACTTTTCCCCTCCGTCAATTTGCCGTCGACGGGGATTTTCTCACCCGGACGCACACGCAGCACATCCCCCTGCTGGACGTCATCCAGCGGAACCTCTTGCTCCTGACCGTCACGAACAATGCGCGCGGTCGGCGGCGCCAGCGACATCAACTCCCGAATCGCATGCCCGGTTCGTCGTCGTGCGCGAAGTTCTAGCACCTGACCAAGCAACACCAACGTGATAATCACCGCCGCCGCTTCGAAATAAACCTCCACATGCCCGTCGGTTTTCAGGTCGTCGGGAACCAGTCCCGGAAACAGCACGACCAACAGACTAAACAAATACGCCGTCCCGGTGCCGATGGCGATCAAGGTGAACATGTTGAGATTCCAAGTCAGAATCGACCGCCAACCCCGCACAAAAAACGGCCAGCCCGCCCACAACACGACCGGCGTGCTGAACACGACTTGCAACCACGTATGCAGCGAATGCCCCAACCATCGGTCAACCGGCACCCCCACCATCGGCAGCATAGCTAAGAGGAACACGGGAATGCTCAGCGACAAAGCCACCCAAAAACGTAGCAGCATGCTCCGCAGTTCCGTATCGTCTTGCGGTGCGTCCGCCTCGACGAACTTCGGCTCCAAATCCATTCCGCACTTCGGACAGCTCCCCGGATGGTCCTGTTCGATCTCCGGATGCATGGGGCAGGTGTAGATCGTCTTTTGGCCTGAGGTGACCTGTGCCGATTCCAGCGCCATCCCACATTTCGGGCAATCCCCCGGTTCATCCGATTCGACTCCCGCGCACATCGGGCAGAAATACTTCTTGGTCGTCTTGCGCGGAGTTGTGTCGGCCGAATGTTCCTGATGACAACATCCGCCCAACTGCACCATGTCCGGCGGCGATTCTGCGTCTGGCTCTAAGAACTTTTGCCGGCAATGTTCGCTGCAAAAGTAAAACGTCTCGCCCTCGCGGGTCGCTTTGAGATCCGTAGATTCATCCACTTCCATATGACAGATCGGGTCGATGGCCATGTTTGCTCTTTGGTGAATGCCGGGAGAATGCCGGGGAATGTCTACGGTATCAAACGTCACAACCATCAGGTTATCCCACGGCAACGCGCTTGCCAACTATGAGCACCTGTCGCTGAGGAAAGCGAATGTCTGATCGTGGGACTAAAACCATGAACCTATACCGCTGCCGCTGGTAACGATAAACTCTATGTTCGCCGACCAGACCCCCAACAACCAGGAGAGACATCGATGACACTGCGCGGGACGTTCTTATTGACTTGGATTGTATTGTGCGTAATGGGCAATTCCGGATTCTGCGACGAACCCGCCGCTGGGCAACGCGCGGGCCGGTTGGAAACGCAGGTCCAGGTGCAAATGAACTACCTGTTGTATCTGCCGCAAGATTATGATTCGCAACCCAATTGGCCGCTGATGCTGTTCCTGCATGGGGCTGGGGAGCGTGGAGATGACCTGGAACTAGTGAAGATGCACGGTCCGCCCAAGTTGATCGCCGCCGGTCAGCAATTCCCTTTCATCGTCGTTTCGCCGCAATGCCCCAAAGAGAAGGAATGGGAGCCGATTGAACTATTGGCGCTGCTGGACGATGTCAGTCGTCAATACAATGTGGATCCCGATCGCATTTATGTGACCGGACTGAGTATGGGAGGCTTTGGCAGTTGGCGTTTGGCGGCTTATGCCCCAGATCGTTTGGCGGCCATTGCCCCGATTTGCGGCGGCGGGGAAAAACATTGGGCCAAGCGGTATCCACACCTGCCTGTTTGGGCATTCCATGGTGGCAAAGATCCCGGCGTGCCAGTGGAACGCACGCTGTCGATGGTCGATGCCCTGATCGAGAAAGGGGGCAATCCGCAGCTGACGATTTACCCCGAAGCAGGTCACAATTCATGGGCCGCCACGTACGCCAACCCCGAGTTTTACAAATGGTTGTTGCGACAAAAAAGAACCCAACAGGAATAATCCGTTGAAACGCAAACTTTTGCGCGGCGTACTCTACTTCGTGCTTGCCATGGTAGTTTTGGGAATAGGATTGCTCATGACGCTCAGTTTCTTCGGCAAGCGGCCCAATGATTTAGGTGTCACCGACGGGCAGCTTAAGTCGTGTCCGGACACGCCGAATTGTGTGAATTCCCAATCCACTGATTCGGAACATGCAATCCTGCCGATTCCCTTCCAAGGACCGGCGGCTGAAGCGGGTGAGAAAATTCGCAGCGCACTGTTGCAGCAACCCCGGACACAGATCGTGAGTGATGACGGCGATTACATTCACGCGGAATCACGGTCCGCGCTGTTTCGCTTCGTGGATGACGTCGAAATCTACATCGATGCCGAGCAGCAGGTCATCCACATCCGTTCGGCCTCGCGCGTGGGCCGTTCGGACTTGGGTGTGAATCGCCAACGCGTGGAGTCAATCCGCAAAACCTTCACCAACGCGCCGCCTGAACCGTAGGGTGCGTAACGACACACCTTTCTAGAACCAGTTTCAAAACCCGGTTGCGCTTGTTTCAGAATCTTGCAGACCATTGTCAGTGGAATGCGTCAGAGGATTTTGAAACAACTTGTAAGTAGTACGGCCGATTCTCCCAACAAAACAAGACTTTCCACACGTTTCGGAGAAAACATCCGCGGCGAATCCAGGCATCACTTACCGACCGTGACCCCTTCAATCAACTTCGAGGCGGTTGTATCACCAAACGCATGTTGAAGTTCGTTCAACAATTCGTCGCGAGTCTGCTGGTTGGCGACGTGGCCGTTTAAAGTAAGTTGACCTGCGGATATTGGTTCGATCGCCACGTCGGGAAATCTTTCGTCCTGCAAGATCGGTGACAGCACTTGTCCCCGCTCATAGCCAGCTTGGAGGTTATGGACGTGTTCGTTGATGGTCGAGCCTAAAATTAATGCGGCAACGAGCGATGCCACAAACGTTACAGCTAGAATCAATCCGAACATAGGCCGAAACACCCCTCGGATTTTTCCACGGGGAACGGGTTTCTCGTCGGCGTGTGTTTCAATCAGCGAGTTATCATTCCACAACAGGAAAGCAACGACAAGGACCCCCATGAGGAGGCCCGCAAACAGGCCCTGCGTTAGACCCAACCCAATGCCCGTTTGTAGAGGAGCGAAGTCGGAGGAACTGTCAATGGAGAACATGGTTCGATAGTAACCAGGCGCCCATTGCCCCAAAGCCGCACCTATTCCCATGCCCAGCACTGCACACATGAAAGCGGTCAGCATGACAATTCCGAATGCCTTTTTGAGCGCCATAACACAACTCGGATCAAATGGAATACACAGCTCAGACCGTAGGGTGCGTCGCGACGCACCTTTTGATGGAGTACAGCTGAATATCCTAATGAAATAAAACGTTCCACACGTTTTGGCAAAAGAATTGACCGCAGAGTAACGCAGAGAAAACTGCCGATCAACCAAACACCGGTCCCTGAACCAGGCGGACCCCCGCTAAAAACTCTCTGCGCCTCCGCGTCTCTGCGCGAGATTTTCGTCACACGACAATTACGCAAACAACTCGCCAATCAATTCCCCACCTTCGACCAACTTAATCGGCCGTTCGTTCGTCGCCATGTATTCGTCGTGTGGATCGAGGCCCAGGATGTGGCAAAACGTGACGAACAGATCTTGCACTGCCACGGGACGTTCGGTGACGTCCTTGCCGTCTTTGTCGGTGGCGCCGATCACCTGGCCGCCTTGCACTCCGCCGCCTGAGAAGGCCGTCAACCAGCCTTTCGAGTAGTGGTCGCGACCGCCGTCGGGTTTGATTTTCGGGGTCCGTCCGAATTCCCCCATCCAGACGACCAGTGTATTGTCCAACATGCCTCGGCGTTCCAGGTCGTGGAGCAGGGCGGGGTAGGCTTGGTCGGTTTCGCGGCACAACAGTGGATTATCGCGGAAGCCGTCGTTATGCGTGTCCCAGCCGGCATCGTTGCGGCCGCCGGTGCTGATGACTTCGATAAAACTGACCCCTTGTTCCACCAGTCGGCGAGCGAGCAAGCAGCCTTGACCGAATTCGGTATGCCCATATTCGTCGCGTATCTTGGCCGGCTCGTTTTCTAAATCGAACACGCCGAGTCGCGGGCTGAGCACGAATTTTTCGGTGCGGGCATAGATGTCGCGTTTTTCCTGGATCAGCATATCTGTCGCCGAGGAATGGTACTCGGTGTCGAATTGCGCCGCCAAACTCAGTCGCCGCCGTAGCGTCGCCTCATCGACCACCGGTTCGACATTGGCCGGCAATGCGCCGGGTGAAGGAACATTGAACGAGGCGTATTTCGCGCCCAGTACGCCGGCGTCGACATCACGTGTGGCGATCCGCGGCTTGCCGATCCGCACAAAACTGGGCAGATCCAAATCAGGATCAAAACGATCCTGCGCGACCACCGAACCGAATGTCGGATAGCGGACCGATACCGACGGGGGATAGCCGGTCCGCACCAGCGCAATCGCGCGGTCATGCACGGCGATGTTGCTGTGCATCGAGCGAATCAGTGCGATTTTATCTAAGGACTGCGCCGTGCGAGGCCAGTATTCGGCGAAGTCGATGCCGGGCAGGGTGGTCGAGATCGCCGTCGTCGGCCCTTGGAACTTTGAGCCGACTTTGGGATTGAACGATTCAAATTGGCTCGGCCCGCCGTCCATCCACAACAGAATCATCGACTTGCCGCGTTTACGCAGTTCGTCGGCTTGGAGCGAAACAAGATCCCGCCAACCCAGCGTCAAAGCTCCCGCAGCCCCGCTGCCAACGGCAAGCCGCTTCATAAACCCACGACGACTCACCACACCGGCCCGCGACATCCCGACGTCGATCATTGGTGCTTGCATGTTGTTGGTGGCTCCGGATGGTTTGGCGTGCAGGATTATTTTTCGGCAGTGGGAAGAAAGGCTTTAGGCGTTAGTCCGTAGGCTTTAGGAAAAAAGGCAACTATGCTCGTTGGCATTCAACAACCAACCCTACAGCCTCAGGCCTACGGCCTCAAGCCTCGCTTTCATCGTGTCGTAAACTCCACCGTATTCACCAATCCCCACAGCAGGTCCTCGAAGGCGGCGTTGCGGTTGCCGACCTTCTTGATGTGCTTTGCGGCGATGGTGGTTTCTCGTTCTGTGGGTTGGCGGGCTAAGACCTGCAGAAACAGTTGCTCAATGGCGGCCCGGTTCTTGGGATAGGTGATCAACAGCCGGCTCAATTGTGTGCCGCTCTCCGGGTCGGCGTTGATTTGTGCCTGCAGTTGTGTGTTGTTCATCAGGAACATCGCTTGTCCCATGGTGCGGGGTTGTTCTTCTTCGGGCAGCGAGGGGTCGGCGGCAAAGGCTTCGACGACTAATTCCCGCGTGCTTTTCGGCGGTGGGGGGAAACGAAACGCCTTGGTCGCAGCTTTCTGTTCCCCCTTCACGTTCGGCAGTCCCGTTGCCATGAACAATGCATCGTAAAGCACATCGCCCCGCAACCGTTCCGCTGTGGTTCCGGCAGCAAGCAGATTGTCGTCGCTTTGCGCATTCGGCAAACGGCGCTGATAGGCGTCAGTCACAAGAATAATGCGGAACAAATCCTTGATGTCGTAACCGCTCGCCAAAAAATGCGCGGTGAGTGCGTCGTGCACTTCCGGCAGCAAATGATCCTTATAGGGTCCCATGTCGTCGACCGGTTCGTAGAATCCACGGCCCATCAATTTGGCCCAGATACGATTCACATACGCCCGCGCGAACCACGGGTTATCGGGCAGCGTGATCAAATTTGCTAGACGTTGGCGGCGGGCCATGTCCGGTTTTCCTAGCGGCAAACCTTCGCCCGTCATCAACGTCGGCCGCATCGCCGTTCCAGGTTTTTTGACATCCATAGCATTGGGCATGCGGTATTCCCCCTTGCCGCGATCCGAAACAATCGTTCCGGTCCCATCTTGCACCTTGCCAAGTTTGCCCGCAGCGCGTGCGAAGAAAGCAGCCATTTGGTGGAACTCTTCGCGCTGCCAATCGTCAAAGGGATGATCGTGGCATTCGGCGCACTGCAGTTGCAGTCCCAGAAACACGCGAGCGGCCTCCGCTCCTAATTTGACGGCGTTTCCTTGATGGTATCCGACAAACGTGGCGGCGGGGTTTTGTTTGATTGGTCCGGTGCCGGTTAAAATCGCACGCGTAATCTCCGCCCAGGAATGATTGGCGTTCAGTTCCGCTGCGAGCCAATGCTGAAATAAACCGTAATTCAAGAACGTCAATTCAGGCGGCGGCACGCGGGCACTGATTGTGTCTCGCCAGTAATGCGCCCAATGCGTTCCGAATTCTTCGCTGTCCAGCAATTGGTCAATGACCGCTGCGCGACGGTCGGGGTTTTCGTCGGCGGCGAAACGAGTCGACTCCGCTGGTGTCGGTTGGCGGCCGATCAGGTCCAGACTCACGCGCCGTAAAAACTGCTCATCGCCGACAACCGCTTGTGCATTCCTATCGGATAACGAATTGACAATCAGTTTGTCGACTTGTCCGGGCGAAATCCGCGCGGCTGGTTCGGCGGCATTGGCGGTCGCAGCCAACAGCACGATGGTATTGACAACGAGGATGTGTGCAATAACCGGCATGGAGTCGCCCTGACGATTGTCTCGGATCAAGAACTTGAAGTCTCGCTACAACTGCCGGTCGCGACCAAGGCCTCTTTGTCACCGTTGAGATTGTGGCGGATTTTACCGCACAATTCCTTGAAGAGTGCAAGCTCTTCTTCAGTTAGCCCCACAGCTGCTTGCTCACGGGTTTCACGAGCACATTGCACGCCCCGTTCCCAAAGCAGTTCCGCCTTGTCTGTTGCGAGAATCCGTTTGCAGCGACGATCCTCGGAACAAGGCACCCGTTCCAGGATACCGTCGCGTTCCATGCGATCCAAGATTCCGGCCAAGGTCGGTGCTTCGATCCCCATCCGGTCGCCCAACTGTCGTTGTGTTTGTTCCCCATGCATGGAAATCATGGCCAGGACTTCCCATTGACGAAATGTAATTCCGTCCTGCACGAGCTTGGCATCGAGCGATTTGCGAATCGCATGAGATGTCGAACAAACCCAATATCCCAAACTCTGCTCAAAATCATAGGTCAACATAGAGATGGCTTTCGAAGCGAGTTCGGCGAAAATTGACGCAATTCTATTGTAGTCTTCGTCAATTGTGGGTCGAAGAATCCGAGAAAATCTGCAGAGCGCATCGGAAATAAGGCAGGAAGGGACGATCGTCACCGGCCTCGTACTCTTTATAATACGGGGTCCAGGTGACTCGAATCAAGCGGCGAACGTGTCCACCGGCTGGTATTTTGGTAATGTACTAAGGCTCAGACCGGGAATGACCGGTTTTACTGTCCCTTTTCGCCGTCTAACAGAACACACATCAGAACTTAGGAGTGACCTCCGGGAAGCGAACAGGGAAGGCAGGGGGATCAGACCTGAGTCGATTCAGTCCAGGCAGCAGGGAATATCGGGGCTGAAATAGTACTGTCTTTGGGCGAGCGGAATACGCGGCTGGTCGGCGCGGCGATAGACCAAACGGCCCTCGACGATGACGTGTGTCACCTGCGTCTTGTGTTCAAACGGGTCACCGTCGTACAGCACAATGTCGGCCACCTTGCCCGGTTCCAGGCTGCCGTATTGGTCGTCGATTTTGAGAATCTTTGCCGCATCCAGCGTGACTGCCGCCAACGCCCGCGCGCGACCCAGACCGTACACCATGGCCATGGCCGCTTCGTGCCGTATCACCCGCGTCTTGGGAACGTAAGTCTCCACGCCGCTGCCGATTGCAATCGGAATTTTATGATCGGCCAGTGCCGCCGCATTCCCCAAGAACGAACGATAGGTTTCCATACCCCCCACACGCTGCATTGTCGGGTGCACGATGACCGGCACATGGGCGGCGTTGATTTGGTTCGCGACTAAATAGCCGTCAGCGGCCAATGCAATCATCGCCTCGAGTTTGAATTCCTTGGTCAAACGCAGCGCGGTTAAAATATCGTCGCCCCGTTGCGCGCAGAACAGAGCGGGAACTTTCTTCTCCAGGACACTGGTGAGTGCTTCCTGTTTCAAATCGCGATTGGGAACGTCGTCGGCATCTTGGTCCGGTTTCTTTTTGCGTGAGAAATTCGCCGCACCGGTCAACGCCTCACGAATCAACGAAGCCGTTCCCATCCGCGTGCGCGGTTTGCGACCGTCGTAGGTTTCTTTGGGCCATTCTCCCAAGTTGAACAACATCGCCTGTGGGAATCGAATCGTCATGCTCTCCGGCGTCCGTCCATGTGTATGGAATACCCCCGACAGACCCGCAATCACATTCGCCCGCCCCGGACAGGCATGCACCGTGGTGATGCCTTGTTGCAGCAAAAATTGCAACAACGGTTCGGACGGGTTGAAACCATCCAACACGCGGACGTCAGCCTGATTGGGGTCGCTCTCCTCATTCGAGTCCTGATCCGCGCGGATGTTGTACTCCCCTTCCAGCGGCACCACACTGTGCGCGTCGATCAGTCCGGGCGAAACCTCTGCTGCGGCGACGACCGGAATGTCGACGGCAAGCTTCAATTCCGCACGTGGTCCGGCGAATACAATTTTCCCGTCGCGCACATGCACGGCACCATCGTCGATGCTCTCACCGGAAACGGTATGCAAACGGCCTGCCAGGATCACGAATTCTGTGCTCTGCAAATCAGGCTGCGCTGCGCTGGCGGGGGGAGTGGGTGCCCCCACGACTTGCAGCGGCGCGACGAGCGGTTTTGCGGGTGGGATTTGCGCCTTGTCGCGCACCGCAAATCCGCCGGTTTGAAACAGCCGTTCCGATTCATCCGCCAGATCAAACACGCGTTTGCCATCGATGTAGGTTTCGAGCACCCGTGCATAAATGCTAAACGGCGGTCCGCTCAAGACCACAAAATCGGCATCCTTACCCGCTTCGAGAGAACCGAGGCGATCATCGAGATGCATCACCTCGGCTCCGTGCAGAGTGACTGCCTTCAGGGCGATGTCCTCGGGTAATCCGCCGCGCACGGCAATTGCCGCCGTCCGTAGCATAAAACGGCTTTCGGTCACCGGGTCGTCCGTATTGACCAAAACTTTGACGCCCGCAGCCGCCAACTCCGCGCCGCACTCTTCGAGAAACTGCACGACTTCAGCTTTGCCGCCGGGGCTGTCGAGGATGGTCATCGATACCGGCACGCCATGTCGGGCGATCTCGTCGATAATTTTATACGACTCGGTGCCGTGTTGAATCACGAGGTCAAAGTCGAATTCTTCTTTCAAGCGCATAGTTGTCAACAAGTCGTCGGCACGGTGCGAATGAAAGTGTACGGTCCGTTTCTTTTGCAGGACTTCGACGAGTGCTTCTAGGCCAAGGTCGACATCCGGCGGCGAGACCTCTTCACCAGCGGCGAGTTTCTTGCGGTACCCATCCCATTCACGGCGGTAATCCATCGCTTTGAGAAACTCAGCCCGCTGCAGGGCGGCGATTTTCATGCGCGTGCCGGGCGCTTTTCCCTTGCTGCCATAACTCCGCTTGGGGTTTTCGCCGTTGGCCATTTTTAACCCCCCCAATACGTCGGGCGAGGCAATCCACATTTGTTCCGGCGTATGCCCCCGCAGTTTGACATAGATGGTCTGTCCGCCAATCACATTGCCGCTGCCCGGCATGATGTTGGCCGTCGTGACTCCCCCGGCATTGGCCATGCGGATGCCCGGATCAAACGGATTGAGCGAATCGAGCGCGCGGACCACACTTTGCACCGGACCGGTCATTTCGTTGCCGTCGCTATTCGCCGAGACGGCCGGCCGGGAATAGACGCCCAGATGGGAATGCGTATCGACTAGGCCTGGGATGATCACCTTTCCCGCAGCATCATGCACCTCGGCGCCGTCGGGAATGGCAACATCGTTCATCGGACCGACAGCAACGATCTTCCCACCTTCAACAAGCAGCGTACCTGGATCGAACACTTTGCCGGCGGCCGTTAGAATCCGCGCGCCGCGATAGGCGATTGGTTTCGATTCCGCCGCAGAGCAAAAACCGCTTGTCGCGATGAACATACAGGGGGCAATCAGCAGACAGCGCAAAATAATTGGCATCAGAGGTGGTCCGTTTCATGGCCCCCCGGCAAAGCCGGGGGCTGGAAGGGCGTCGCCGGATTAGAAGCCGTATTATCCATCAGCCCCCGGCTTTGCCGGGGGGCAATCGAGCGCACGGTATCCCCCGGCCATCGAATTACGGTATAAAATCTATTGGTTCCATCCTAGCTTTCCTAGGCACCCTTGCCCAGTATATTCAGGAGACACCCAAATGAACCGCTGGTTCAGCCTATCCATCGCCACACTGTTCGTCTTTGCATTGGGCGACGACACCGCACAAGCAGCCGAGCAACCGAATATACTGTGGATCAGTTGTGAGGATATCAGTCCTGATTTGCGGTGTTACGGCGATGATTATGCCGTCAGTCCCCACATAGACCAGTTGGCGGCCGAAGGGGTGCTGTATTCGCGGGCCTTTTCCCACTCCGGTGTTTGTGCGCCGACCCGGTCGGGGATTATTACCGGCATGTATCCCACCAGCATCGGCACACCCCACATGCGTTGCCGTGGCGTGCCGCCGGCCGAAGTGCGTTGTTTCAGTCAGTATCTGCGCGCCGCTGGATATTACTGCACTAACAACAAAAAAACCGACTACCAATTCGAGTCGCCGCTCACTGCCTGGGATGAGAGTAGCAAACAGGCGCATTGGCGAAATCGCGAAGAAGGACAGCCTTTCTTTGCGATCATCAATCTTACGATTTCCCACGAAAGTCAAATTCGCAATCCTCGTCCAGAAACCAAAAAGCTGGTTTCCCGACTCAGCCCCGCCGAGCAGCACGATCCGGCGAAAGCGCCGCTGCCGAGTTACTATCCTGACACACCCTTGGTCCGCCGCGACTGGGCGAATTATCACGACAACATCACGGCGATGGATAAACAGGTGGCGGAGATCCTTCAGCAGCTCGAGGAAGATGGACTTGCCGAGGATACAATTGTTTGGTTTTGGGGCGACCACGGCCGCGGTTTGCCGCGGGGGAAACGCTGGATTTATGACTCTGGTCTGCAGGTACCGTTGATCATTCGCGTTCCCGAGAAATGGAAGCAGCGCGCGCTGCCCGAACATCCGGAGCAATTGGCAGCCGGAACTGTGAACGACGAATTGGTGGCCTTCATCGACTTTGCGCCTACGATGCTCTCGCTGGCCGGAATCGATATCCCAGAGCATATTCAAGGCCAAGCTTTTCTCGGCCCACAAAAAGCTGCGCCGCGAAAATATATCTTCGCTGCTCGCGACCGCATGGATGAACGTTACGACCTGATCCGCGCTGCGCGCGACAAGCGGTTCAAATATATCCGCAACGACATGCCGTTTATCCCCTATTCTCAAAACATCTCATACATGAACGAAATGCCAACCATGCAGGAGATGCGGCGCCTCGATGCTGCAGACAAATTGGTGGGGCCGCAAAAATTGTACTTCCGCCAAGTCAAACCAGTGGAGGAACTCTACGATACCGATGCCGATCCCGAAGAGCTAATCAATCTAGCCGACGATCCTAAGTACGCCGACAAGTTGGCCGAACTCCGCTCGCAAACTCGGCAATGGCGTAAGGAGATCGGCGACATCGGGCTGATTCCCGAGCCGATCTTCGACGAGATGAAACGCCCCGGCGGCAAGTATGCCGTGACCGCCGACCCCATTTTTACGATCACCAATGTCAACGACGCACAACGGTCGTACAAAGTGGCAATTGCTTCGCCGACCGCCGGGAGTTCTATCGCCTACCGCTTCGGCAAAGGACCTTATCAACTCTACACCCAGCCGGTCACGGTCAAACCAGGACAAAAGCTCACGGCCGTTGCCTGCCGCATTGGCTTTCGCGACAGCCAGGCCAACACGTTCCGACCCGGCGCTGCTACCGATCCACCGGCCGAGAGCGAGACGCCGGACTCTGTCCATTGGCGCGATGCACTCGACAAGTCCGACTTGCTGGAGCAATTGGCTGAACTGAAGGCAATTGATAGCGCGCAACCGGAGTCTGTCGCGAAATACTGTTCGGCGCTCGCCAGCGAACAAGCTGCAATGCGCTATTGGGCGATTACGGAACTCTATTATTCCGACGCGATCGACGAAGGCATCGCGAACAAAATTCGGCCCTATTTGGATGGCCCGTCGCCAGTGGTTTGTATTGCCGCAGCACAGGCCATTGCCGATGCGGATCCCGATGCCGCCTTAGCGATCTTGACCAAAATGCTCCAGCATCCACAAGACACAACACGCCTGAGTGCCGCGCTCGTTTTGGATGAACTCGGCGAAACCGCACGGCCGGCGATTCCCGCTATGCAGAATGCACGGCAAGACAAGTTCAAATATGTCGTCCGCGTCTGCGACGGCGCGCTCGCGCGGTTGGGTGTCCCCACGGATTGATGCTCCTGGGAGCGAATCTTCAAATTTCGAACGACTCCCAGCGGAACAAGCCATCCTAGAGTGAAGTACAGCCTTGTTGTCGAGCAAACTGCAATTGGGATTTTTTATCGAGCCGGAGTTTTTTGCGAATGGTTTCATGCGGCATCGGTCGCGCTTCTCCATTTTCATGGCCATCAAATTGAATTGCAAAGCCCATGATCATTCCGTTTGCTGATCTTGACTCATCGCAAGTTGCTGTGGCCGGTGGAAAAGGAGCCTCCCTGGGGGAATTGACTCGCGCCGGTGCGCCGGTTCCGCCCGGCTTTGTGATTTCCAGTAGTGCCTTTACGGATGCAATTCACTCGGGCGACCATCAACGGTATTTGCAGGATACCCTAAGCCGACTGAACGGTAACGAAATTGAACCGGACGAAGCCGCTCGAGAGATTGCCATCCACCTTGAGTCGGTCCATGTGGTCGAGGACGTTGCATCGGCGATCCAGCTGGGACTTGAGACACTCGGCGTCAACTCGGTTTCAGTCCGTTCCAGTGCCACATGCGAGGACAGTGGTTCCAGCGCTTGGGCAGGACAGTTGGAAACCTATCTCAATGTCCCCCCGGAGCACGTCGTCGGACGCGTGCGAGATTGCTGGATGTCGATGTTTAGTCCGCAAGCACTAGCGTATGGCGCCGTTCACGGATACGGAGCGGGACAGTTCGCGGTCGCGGTCGTTGTGCAGCAGATGGTGGCCAGTGAGATATCGGGAATCGGCTTCTCCGTGCATCCGGTGACACAGGAGCCGAACATCATGCTCATCGAAGCTTGTCTAGGGCTTGGAGAAGCGATTGTTTCTGGTCAGATCAACCCCGACCAGTATGTTGTCGAGCGAGACAGTGATCGGATCATTGCATCTGTTGTCGGCGAGCAACGACAAGCCTTATATGTCGCGTCTGAGGCATCTCCGGCCCAATGGCGTGAATTGGGCGCGCGCGGAAGTGCGCGAAAAATCAGCGACGAACAGGTGGTTGAATACGCGCGCTTGTTGTCCCGGATTCATCACCATTATGGCCATCCGATGGATACGGAATGGGCGATTGAAAACGACCAGTTTCAAGTATTGCAGGCGCGGCCAATCACGACGCTGGCGGCCGAATATCAGGAATCGTTAATTGACCTGAGCACCGAATGGCAACCGATCGTCCGCCGACCGCAATCGCTCATCGAGGTTTCTATCGCATCGCATTGGATTGATGCGCAACACGCACACAATCCCCTCGGCATTCACTTCGATCGCGAACTCGCAGTCCAAGATCAGGCGGGGATGGCGCAACTCTTTCAAAACAAGGAGGCGTGCGAGGCGTGTTTCGAGCGCGTCAAGGACGCTTTTCAGAAAGATCGAGCACTACTCCTCGAAATGATGCAGCATGGCCAGCAAATTTATCGCAACGTGCAATCGCAAATCGATCAGGGGCCAGAGGGATTCAACAGTTTGGATGAGGCGGCGGAATTCTTTGCCGAGGTTGCTCAATACACAACAATTTATCCATTCTGGGTATTGAATACCCTGGGCATTGAAGAAATTGACGATCCGGAGCTGCGCGGCTTGGCCGAAGAACTCAGGTCCCGGTCGCTGTATCCCACAATAGAACGGAAGATTATCGATCCCTACGTGGCCCGACTGACAGCGGATATGGGATTTTCCGCGCCCGACGAAGCACCGAATGTTGTGACCTGGAGTGAACTACGACGCGGGAGCCTCGACCGTGATGAGCTGGAGTCACGATTGCAAGCGATCCGTGACGGTCACCGTTTCATCTTCCAATCGATCGACGGCGAAGACCAAGTGCACTTCGTAAAGCAAACCGAGTACTTGCTGATGCGGCTCGCCAAACAACGGCAAGTTGTCCCTCGCTCCGATAAAAACCAGTTAACCGGAAGCACCGCTTGGCCGGGCCATTATACGGGTCGCGCGCGAGTCATCCTCAGTCCCGACACCGTCGGCCAGACCTTTGAAGAAGGCGAAGTGCTGGTGTCGATTCAATCCAGCCCGGCATTGATGCCATTCCTAACACGCTGCGGAGCAATCATTACCGACGATGGCGGAATCGCCTGCCACGCCGCTATTATCGCCCGTGAACTTTGCAAACCAACGCTCATTGGTACCGGAAGGGCGACATCAACCATTCATACCGGAGATCTGGTGGAGGTCGATACCTACTCACAAGTCGTGCGGATTCTCGAACGAGTCTAACGGTTCAATTCGCCACCGCTGCATCCTGGTCCATGAGTTCAGCTGTGATGCGTGCTGCATAGATCTGTGCAAAGCGATTGATCTGTTGCGGCAACAGCGCCAACACCATTTCCGCGACGGCAACCTCCCGATCCAATAACGGAAAAGGTGCTAACTCATCGTCGATGGCGATGACCATTTCCAACGACAGCGGGTGAAATGTTTTCATTCGTGGGGCCTTTCAGCGGCAACGCGACCGGATGTAGGTGATTTCATTCGCTCGGCTAATCGGTCCTTCAGCTAATAACGCGACAAGTCGGTACAAAATCGGTAATCGGTTTCTGCTTTTTGGAGGCAGTGGCAATTGAGACGGACTCCACGCGCGCGAAAGCGGCCCGTTTGCAGCGGCCTGTGATCCGTCGAAGTTCACAAGGCCGCGGAAACGTAGTAAAGTGAATGCATCGCCTAGTTGTGGGCGGTGGTTTGCGGATGATCGATGCGGAGAGAGGGAAACCAGGATGATGCAGAGATTCACCGGGCTGATCGGATTGGTAGTGTTGTGCTGCGGCAATGGAATGCCAGCTGCGGAAATTAATTTTGGCCGTGATGTGCAACCGATTCTGTCGGATAAATGTTACGCCTGCCACGGTCCCGATGCGGAAGAACGCCAAGGGGGCGATCCCGACGCGGGGGGACTCCGCTTTGATACAAAAAAGGGAGCCTTCGTCGATTTGGGAGGCTATGTCGCCATCGATCCCGGTCAACTGGAATCGAGCGAGTTGGTCACGCGGATCACCACTAAGGATGAAGGTCTGGTGATGCCGCCGGTCGATCACCCCAAACAACTCACCGATGAGGAAAAGAAAATCCTGATTGAGTGGATTCGCCAAGGCGCCCCCTGGAAAAATCATTGGGCCTACACCCCGCCTGTTTTACATCCAGTCCCCAAAGTATCCGCCGCTGCCCCATATAATTTCATCGACAATTTTATTCTCGCCCGATTGCAAAGCGCATCGGTAAAACCTGCGCCGGCGGCTGACAAACGGACACTGTTGAGGCGGCTCAGTTTTGATCTGACCGGATTGCCCCCCACAGTTGAAGAGATGCAAGCATTTTTGGCGGACGACTCTGCCGAGGCTTACGAAAAGTGTGTCGATCGCCTACTGGCCTCGCCGCACTACGGCGAACGAATGGCTATGTACTGGCTGGACTTGGTCCGCTATGCCGATTCCGTTGGCTACCACGGTGATCAACCGGTGAGCGTCTCTCCGTATCGCGACTATGTGATCGAGGCCTTCAATGACAACATGCCCTTCGACCGCTTTACCCGCGAACAATTGGCGGGTGACCTGTTGCCCAATCCCACACAGGAGCAATTGATCGCCTCAGGGTATAACCGTCTCGGCATGATGTCGGCCGAAGGGGGCGTGCAGCCCAAGGAGTACCTGGCCAAATACGCCGCCGATCGCGTGCGGACCGCCGCATCGGTCTGGTTGGGTTCGACGCTGGGTTGCGCAGAATGCCACGACCACAAATACGATCCCTTCACCTCCAAAGACTTTTACCGCTTCGCTTCGTTTTTTGCCGACATCAAAGAAAAAGGGTTGTATTCCGGATCACACGCGACGGGCCGATGGGGACCGCAGGTCGACGTGCCCAATGACCGCTTACCGGTTTTGCTGAAACCGATCGATCGGCAACTTGCCGAGTTGCAAAGCCTCATCGAGACACCAACCGAAGAACTGGCAGCGGCGCAAATCGCATGGGAACAAGAACTCGCCACAGCTCCGGCATGGCAGGTCGTCATCCCCGCAACCGCTGCGGCGCTGCACGAAACCAAACTCGCCGTGCTTGAGGATCACTCGCTGCTGGCCTCCGGTCCGGATTCGGCCCACAACAGCTATACGATTACCGCCAAGATTCCGCTGAAAAACATAACTGGATTTCGCGTCGAGGTTTTGCCCGACAAATCGCTCCCCAAAAATGGTCCGGGACGCGCGGGGAATGGTAACTTTGTCCTGACCGAATTTCGCGTCTCCCGCACCACTGAGAACGAGGCAGCGGTGATGCCGATCGAATTGAAAAATGCCTCCGCCACGTTCGAGCAGACGATCGGGGCGGGCAAACTGCCGGATAAAAAATGGTCAGCCGCTCATACCGTCGACAGCGACCTCAAAAACCCCGGCTGGGGTTGGGCGATCTTGCCGGAAGTCGGCCAGGAAAACCACATGGTCGCCGAAACGGCCGAGGTACTCGCCAATGAGGACGATGCAACCTTCACCTTTGTCTTGGATCAAAACTATGCCTCCGGCGGGCATACGCTGGGCCGATTCCGCATCGCAGCCACCACCGCTCCGCAACCACTCAAAGCGGGCGAACTCGATCCGCTCACCCAAGAGATCCGCGCCATCTTAACCGTCGCCGCTGAACAGCGCACCGAGGAACAGGCCCAACAACTCGCCGCCTACTACCGCTCGATCGCGCCCGCCTTAGCGGAGACACGCGAGAAAATTGCCGCTCTGAAAAAACAACGTGAGGAAACCGTTGCCGCCAACACGCGTACCACATTGGTGACAGTCTCGGTCACGCCGCGGGAAATGCGCGTGCTGTCCCGTGGGAATTGGATGGACGATTCCGGCGATGTCGTCCAACCGGGCGTCCCGAACTTCCTTCCGCAGATTGAGACTGAGCAGCGCGCGACACGTATTGATTTAGCGAATTGGCTCACCGCACCTGAGAACCCACTCACGGCGCGGGTCTTCGTCAATCGACTATGGCAGCGCTATTTTGGCACCGGCATTTCCAAAATCTCGGACGATCTCGGCGCACAGGGCGAACCGCCGGTGCATCCCGAATTGCTGGACAATCTAGCTCTTGAGTTTGTTGAAAGTGGCTGGGATATCAAGCACATCATCAAGTTGATCGTCCTGTCCAACACGTACCGGCAATCGTCGCTCATGCGCGACGGCTTGGCGGAGGTCGATCCGTATAACCGTTTGTTGGCGCGGCAGTCCCGTTTTCGGCTCGATGCGGAAATCATTCGCGACAACGCCTTGGCCGTCAGCGGGCTGTTGGTCGACAAACTGGGCGGACGCAGCGTGATGCCGTATCAGCCCGAAGGATTGTACCGGCACCTGAATTTCCCCGCGCGGACCTATAAAGTAGACAGCGGCGAAAACCAATATCGCCGCGGCGTCTACACGCATTGGCAGCGGCAATTCCTGCATCCGGCGATGAAGGCCTTCGATGCTCCGGCGCGCGAAGAATGCACCGCACAGCGACCCCGCTCCAACACTCCGCTGGGCGCACTGGTTCTGCTCAACGATCCCTCCTACGTCGAAGCCGCCCGCGCATTCGCCGCTCAAGTAATTCTACAGGGAGGAACGAAAACAAACGACCGGCTCCACTGGATGATGCAGCACGCCCTGTCACGCAACGCCGACGAACAGGAGATCGCCGTGCTAACCGATTTGTTACAGACACAGCGCGCCGCATACACCGCAAACCCAGCCGCCGCCGAAAAACTAATCCACACCGGCCAGTCCCAGCCCCCCAAAGACATCCCCGCCCCAGAACTCGCCGCCTGGACCGCCGTCACACGCACGGTATTCAATCTGCACGAGTTTATTACGCGGAATTGATACGGTGGAATTCAGGATGGCCGCGATAGCTCGGCTATCGGGGCGGGCAAAGCCCGCAAGAAGCCCCAGTTTCCGCGCTGGTTGACAAGAGAAGCCTCTTTGGCACGGACCGCTGAAATGGGGGCTTCTTGTGCCTGCGGCACACGGATTGCCGTTGGCAATCCGTGCCACCCATTCGTTGAGGCTCACCGTTCCGCCGCTTGCAACACCCGCAGTTCCTTCGGCAGTTGGAATTGCACGTTTTCTTCACGGATCGTCATCACTTCGACCGTTGCGTCATAATCCGCGACCAAGCGGTCGATGCATTGTTCGACGACGACTTCCGGGGCACTGGCGCCGGCCGTGATGAGTACTGTCTCGCTGCCGGTGAACCAGGAGGGGTCGATTTCTTTGGCGCCGTCGATCAAATGCGATGGCTTGCCCATTCCGGCGGCGATCTCTGCCAGTCGTTTGCTGTTGGAACTGTTTTGACTTCCCAGCACCAACACGACATCCGTTTGCGGAGCCAGTGTGGAGACCGCCTCCTGCCGGTTGGTTGTCGCGTAACAGATATCCTCTTTGGGGGGCGACTCGATGTGCGGAAAGCGTTCTCGCAAGCGTTCGATCACCGTATTCGCCTCCGACACGCTGAGGGTCGTTTGTGTGAGATAGGCGATTTTGCTTCCGGGTGGGAATTCCAGCTGATCGACATCTTCGGCGGTTTCCACCAGCGTAATCGATTCGGGAGCTTCTCCCATCGTGCCGATCACTTCGTCGTGCCCTTCGTGGCCGATCAGCACAATGTTGTAGTGTTGTTTGGCAAAGCGGACCGCTTCGAGGTGCACTTTGGTCACCAGCGGGCAGGTGGCATCGATCGTCCGCAGATTGCGACTGGCTGCGTGTTCCCGCAACTCCGGCGAGACACCGTGCGCGCTATACAACAAAAACGCCCCGTGCGGGACTTCGTCCAGGTCGTTGACAAAGGTCACTCCCTGAGCGGTGAAATTTTCGACGACGTATTTGTTGTGCACAATTTCGTGGTAGACATAAATTTCGGGCCCGCAGATGCGGAGCGCCTCGTCCAGACACTCAATTGCCATATTGACGCCCGCACAAAACCCGCGCGGGTTGGCCAGCAAGATTTTCATCGATTCTCCGCCCACAATCTCTACGTATGTATAATATCCATGCCTCAGCCCCAGTACTGCGGGATGGTGAGAACCGCAGCACATCGCATGTCATAACATGCCAATGCCTATGATAACTCAGCGATGCGCGATTGGGGAAGTGGCGAGATGGATTGGGGCAAGAAACCCGCGTTATTCCACCGTCACGCTTTTCGCCAGATTGCGTGGGCGGTCAACATTGCAGCCTCGCAGTATTGCGACGTGATAGGCCAGTAATTGGAGCGGAATCGAGGTGACAATCGGTTGCAGATACTCTTCGACATCCGGTACGAAGATCACGTCGTCGGCTGCTGCGGAGATTTCTTTGTCCCCTTCGCAGGCAATGGCAATCACCGGTCCCTTGCGGGCTTTGACCTCTTCGAGGTTGCTCATCACCTTGGGGTACATCGTCCCGTGTGGAACCACAAACACGCTCGGAGTGACTTCGTCAACCAATGCGATCGGCCCGTGCTTCATTTCGGCCGCTGGATAGCCTTCAGCATGGATGTAGCTGATTTCCTTCAGTTTCAACGCGCCTTCCAGGGCCACGGGGAAATTATAAAGCCGGCCCAGGTAGAGGAAATTGTTGCGGTCGAAATACTTCGTGGCGATTTTCGCGACAGCTTCGTTGCAGGCGAGTGTTTTTTCGACCAGTTGCGGCAATTGGCGCATCTGTTTGATCAAGCGTTGCCCGGCGGGAAACGACAGATGCCGCATGCGCCCCAGATAGAGGGCCAACAACATTAACGACGTCACTTGTGAGGTAAACGCCTTGGTCGAGGCGACGCCGATTTCCGGTCCCGCATGCAGATAAATTCCACCGTCCGCTTCGCGGGCGATCGTCGAGCCGACGACGTTGCAAATCGCCATCGTCGCATGCCCTTTGCGGCGGCTTTCCCGTAGCGCCGCCAACGTATCGGCCGTCTCGCCGCTTTGTGTGATGGCGAACGTCATCGTGCGGTCGGTCATGGGCGGATTGCGATAACGAAACTCGCTGGCATATTCGACTTCCACCGGAATGCGGGCGAATTCCTCAATCAGATACTCTCCGACCAGCGCCGCATGCCAACTTGTACCGCAAGCCGTTAAGACAATTCGATCAACGTGCCGCAAATCCTGTACGTCGACATTGAGTCCGCCAAACTTCGCACTGGCAGCATCATCGTCGATGCGTCCCCGCAAACAGTTTTCCAGCGATTGGGGTTGCTCGAAGATCTCCTTGAGCATGTAGGTATCGAAATTCCCCAAATCAATATTACCGGCGACATGATCCAGGGTTTGAATCGAGGGCGCCCGTTGTCCGGAATCACGATGGATAATTTCCATCCCCTCGGGGCTGAGGAACGCCCATTCGTGATCGTCGAGATAGACGACTTCGTCGGTATGTCCGACGAGCGGACTGGAATCGCTGGCTAAGAAGTATTCGTTGTGCCCAATGCCGATCACCAGCGGACTGCCGGCTCGGATCGCCACCAACAATTCCGGGTGATCACGAAAAATGATCGCCAGTCCGTAGGTGCCTTTGAGTTGTTTTAATGACATTTCGAGCGTGCGTTGAATCGTCGCGCGATCCTGGGGATCGTCCCCCATGCGAATACATTCATCCAGATGATGGGCGATGAGATGTGCGACCACTTCGCTATCGGTCGTGGTTTTGAACACGTACCCACGGACTTGCAGCGATTCCCGTAGCGACGCATAGTTCTCGATCACGCCGTTGTGCACCAATACCACCTCGCCGTTGCCGCCCACATGCGGATGCGAGTTGGTGTCGGTTGTTTCGCCGTGTGTCGCCCAGCGGGTATGGCCGATCCCCAGGCTGCCCTGGATCGGTTCCTCGTCGAGCAATTTGACCAGTTCGCCCACGCGACCGGCGCGTTTGCGGATGTTGATGCCTTCGCCATTGCGAACGGCGATTCCCGCGCTGTCATAACCGCGGTATTCGAGCCGATGTAGTCCCTCGACCAGTAACGCAGAAGCCGGTTTTCCACCCACATACCCCACGATTCCACACATACTTCGCGCTCCGTTCGTAGCCGGACGATACGATGCCTTGCCTGCGTAGAGCATCGACCGTCTTGGGATTGGTCGCCCGTCTGAAAAAAACTCCGCCGTGCGAGCTGCGACGCGGCGGAAACTACCAGAAAACCGCACTTTTGGTCAATTGCGGTCCACCGCGATTGCCGAACTTACCGACGCCGTCTATTTTAACGCTGCTGGTCTAGCTCTTTGCCATTGGTATTTTCCCATGAACCCGGTTTTTGCCCCGCCACAAGCAATCTATATCCACGTGCCGTTTTGCGCGCATCGCTGTGGATATTGCGACTTCACGCTTGTCGCCGGCAAGGATCACTTGATCAACAACTATCTCCGCGCACTGGAAATGGAGTTGTCCCGCGTCGAAGATTCTCCCGAGATCAGCACGCTTTTTTTCGGCGGCGGCACCCCGACGCACCTACTCCCGGCAGACCTAAAGCGGTTGTTGGAGATCGTGTTGAGTAAATTTCGCTTGGCCGCTGGCTGCGAATTCAGCGTCGAAGCCAATCCGGCCGGTTTGAGCGAGGAGAAAATCGCCATCCTGGCCGACGCGGGTGTCAATCGCGTCAGTCTGGGAATTCAATCGTTTGATGCCCAAATCCTTTCGGTGTTGGAACGGGATCATCGTCAGGAGGAAATCGACCAATCCCTACAGTGGCTTCGCCGTCGGATCAACAACATCGCCCTGGATTTGATATTCGCAGTCCCCGGACAATCGCTCGCACTCTGGGAGTCGACTCTCGAAATGGCTGTCGCTCATCACCCGCAGCATCTCTCGACGTATGGGCTGACATTTGAAAAAGGCACTGCCTTTTGGACCCGCCGTGAAAAATCGCAACTCACGCCGGCAACACCAGAGCTGGAACGGGAGATGTACGCCCTGGCACTCGATAAACTCCCCGCCGCCGGTTACGAGCACTATGAAATCTCCAATTTCGCGCAGCCCGGTTTTCGTTGCCGACACAACGAAGTCTATTGGACCGGACAGTCCTATGATGCCTTCGGACCGGGAGCAGCACGGTATCTCGACGGCCGTCGCTCGATCAATCACCGCAGCGTGACGACATGGTTGAAGCGAACATTGGCCGGCGAATTACCGATCGGGGAGACGGAAATGCTCTCTCCCGAAGACCGCGCACGGGAGGCCATCGCCCTCGGCCTACGCCGCCGCGCGGGCATCGATTTGATGGAGTTCCACGAACGCACCGGTTACGATCTACTCGAGTTGGCTGGTGACGCTGTTGACAGTCTCACCGCCCAAGGTTGGTTGGAGCGTAACAGCGGCACGATTCGGCTGACGCACGAAGGCTTGTTTTTCGCCGATCAGGTGGCGGGAGAGTTTTTGTGAAGGAATGGCCCGGAAAATTAGCATCCCGAGCCAACAACTTGCCACATTGGCGGACCAGCCTTAGAATGCAACGCGCACTTTCCCTATCAGACGATCTCTACAGTCGTAATCCGAGGCCCGCATGCTGCAGCGACGCGAATATTTTCCCAACGTCATCGAAATGAACTACCAGGCCCGCCAGCGGTTGGGGTGCTGTGTTTATTTGATTTTCGATCAGTCTGAGTGGATGTTGATCGATATCGGTTACGAAGACACTGTTCCCGAAATTGTCGAATTGATTCGACAAATGGATTTCCCGTTGGCCAATTGCAAATATCTGGTGCTGACCCATCCCGATGTGGACCACGCCCAGGGCGCCCGCAAATTTTGCGAGTTGGTGGGCGACACCCAAATCGTCGCGCATCCAGGGGCTGTGAAACCGTTGGCCGATGCGGATCGAATTCGCACGTTTGCCGAAATCTCCGCCCAGGGAATCTCACTCGATATCCAGCCGATCAAAGTCGATCGACAAGTCGATGAGGGGGATGTTCTGGAAGTGGGAGACATCAAAATCGAGGTCTGGCACACTCCGGGGCATACCGACAGCCAGTTGGCGTTCCGTTGGAACGACCTGCTGTTTTCCGGCGACAACATCTTTCGCGACGGCGGTGTCGGTGCCATTGACGCGCATCACGGTTCCGATATTCCGGCGTTTATCAAATCACTACGGCGCATCAAGGACTCGGACGCGAAGTGGTTACTCCCCAGTCACGGGCCGGCGTTTCATAAGGATGACGCCACGTTGCAACAGGCGATCGACCGCTTGGATGCCTATCAACACCTGTCCGATTTCGGCACGTGTGCCATCGATTGGCCTTTGCTGGACGAATGGGAAGAAGATCTGATCGCCGGGAACAAACCACAGCCGTAGCCGTCCTGTGGAATTCGACCGGACGAACGAGCGCCGGCTGGGCTATTGCGGCGCCGGTTTGTCTGCCTCGAACAGCGCTTCCATCACATGATAACCCGGCATCGTCATGCCCAGTTTGTAATACGTCTGTTGCGCCCGATCATTTTCCCGCTCAACATAGAGCCGCAGCCCCACGACATCTTTGTCTGCCGCGGCTAAGGCGTATACATGTTCGTACAGCGCGCGGAATACGCCGCGACCGCGGTGGGCTGGCTCAACAAAAACGCTTTGTAGCCACCAGATTTCGCCGTTGCGCCAATCGCTCCACTCCCGCGTGTGCATCACCTGCCCCACGACGCGGTCATCGATGACGGCGACAAAGTACTGCGCTTTGTGCTCATCTAACAACGCCGCCCGGACGCCCGGTTCCAGTGCTTCAGGTGATAACTGTTTCCCTTCCGTCTCGGCGGCGAGGGCGGAATTGGCGGCGGCAATGATGGGCCAATCCTCAAGTACGCCTTTTCGGATATGTATCGGAGTCATCGTGCGTGTCCGGTTTGATTCACGTTTGGGTGTCTCGGTCATGAGGCGTCAGTAGAACGCAAACCGGGACCCAAATCGAGGCTGGGAGAGCATTTCGGCTACACATTCGCTAGCCAAGGGCTGTTACGCATCGAAGATCGTCGATGCGACTTGAATAGGAAGGGGATTTTACCGGTATTGCGGTACATTCCGCCTCGTGGGGTGGTGGCGGATTCAATTTTGAGAAATCAGGGGGACTTGGCAGGATTCCATGTCAGAACATATCTCACAAATGGCGATACTAGGGCATATGGGAATTACAAGAAGAATTTACCGCTCACCTAGTTCTTTCCGTTTGACAAGCTCGAATTCATGATTTCCCTCCTCGTAAGAGGGGAATCGCCTAATGACGGCCGGACGGCTGCTGCGATATCGCTGGATCGGTGTTATCCCGATCCAGTTATGAGGGTCGGCAACAGACTCCAAAACCCAGCTCAACGACTTTTGTTGGGCCAGGCCAATGTGGAGCGGACCGGTTGCGATAGCCAACGGTGGCTAAGGCGAGCACAAATTCAACTTGAATCCACAATCCAGACATAAATCCGTATCTGAGGGAGCGAACCTTGGACAACTCTGATATCAGGAATCTTGACGTGAAAAATCATTCCGAATCTTCAATGTTTGAACTAAGCAAGCCGTATTGGATCATGATGTTTGCCGGGCTCGCCGTGGCAATGATCGGATTGCATTATCTGGTTTCGAAGCCGCTCGAGCGCCAACTCGCGATGATGCAGGGAGAAATCGATCAGGTGCACCGCCAAATGGAAGACTTGGTCGATATGCGTAGCAGTGTCAAAAATACCAACACGTTGCTCAGCGGACTGCAGGCGCAACGACAGCAACTTGCCGATGCACAAAGCGCGTTGGTTAAGGTTCGCCAATTGCGGGCCGAAGTCGCCGCTGAAGCCCGTCAAGCGAATATCTCCTTGACCCAATTGCGGGAAATCAACGACTTGCAAGCAATGTTGTTGGACAATCAGGAAATGACCGAGTCGGCACGTCGTGCACTGACCGGCATGGCCGAAATTCAAAACCAACTCGTCGAAGAATATATCTCGACCCCGACCGCGCAAGAAACGCTGCAAGAATTGATCACGCTGAGCCAAATGGCACAGGATCAAGCAGTCAATATGCAAGAAGCCGAGAAGGCGATGGATGCCATGGTCAACGTCAAAACGCAACTCGTCGCCCAATCGGATGACCTGCCCAAAGCGCACAGCAACTTGACGCAACTGATCAACCTTAAGGATCGGATTCGTGAAGATGCCGCAGACTTGGCCCAAGCCCAAGCCGCCGCCGACGGCGTGATCGAACTCAAGGGTAAAATCGAGTCACAGGCCGGCGATACCGCCAATGCTACGACCATCGTCGATGAACTGTTTGCCTTGCGGGATTATCTGTCCGCCGGGGAACGAGACGTGGTCGCCGCCCGGACCAACCTCGATACACTGTTGACGATGAAAGATTCGCTCAACAGCCAGAATGAAACGTTGGCCGACGCCGTGCAGACTCTGGAAATTCTGGTCGACTTCCAAGAAGAATTCGAAGGACGCGTCGCCAGCTTGGGGGCCATGCGGCAGGGACTGACGGAAATGATGATGATGGAAACCAGCATCGGCCGCCTGACACGGGCACTGCAACCGTTGGCCGAACTGGGCAACCTCCGCCGATTGGGCAACGCGGAACTTCGCGACGCGGCCCGCGTGGTCTTGGAGAAACGCAATGCTCGGATCGGGATGAAATCGGACACGGTCACCAGTGAATCGATTTCCACCGAATCTGTCGAGACGGACTCCACGGAGTTGGCGCCGGTTCCGTTTCCGCTGAGCGAGGAAGAAGAAATCGACTTCAAGAAAGTCCTCGACATCGAATGATTTTTGTGGTCAAAATCAGTGATGTCCAATAGTAACGGCGGGAAGCATCTGCAGAAGTGCTTCCCGCCGTTTTCGTATTCTTTGTGCCGCAGGTGCAACGTTAGTCGACAACGCCGTGTGCGATTTCGTCGCCGGCATAATGTTCGTAGAACAATTGGCCGATCTCTTCGCTCAACCGGGACAAGTACAGGGCTTTGAATCGGTCGCGTTTGATTTCATGTGCGGGCTTGGGGGCACGGATGGGATAGACGGAGACGATCTCCTTGGTGAAGATCTCCTCGCCATTGCCATCATTCATGTCAAACACTTTGACCATTGCTGTCGTACGTCCGCGATACAATTCCATCGAACCTTCTTCCCACAGAGTGTATTCCTGCATGTCGATGTAGACGACCCAATCCGCCTCGAGAGCATGGCCGACTTCCGCGGGGGAATCCCAATCGTCGTTTTGGTCCAACCAGTTTTGTACGGCGGCCGGGGCAATGACCTTCATGCCGTGGCTGTTCAGCCGCATGGCGACATGTTGGGCTAACTCGTCGTCAACATCCTCGGTGTCGAATTTGAGTTCCTTGGGAGCATAGCAGACGACGGCGATTCGTTTTTCGTCCTTTTTGAGCGACGTCTTGGTTTGAATGTCAAACGGGGGTTCGATGGAAGGGGGACCACCGATGAGATAGCCCAGAAGGACGACCGCCTTACAGCCGGTGCAAGTGGATGCTAAAAGCATCGAGCAGAGCAACAGCTTCAGCATCTGTCGGCGGGGCTGATCCTGCTTCGTGTGGTTGTTATCAATTCTCATATCTGCGATCCCTCGCCGGTAAATATTTTAAGACGATACGAACGGTCGGTGCTTTTACCAATCGCACCTGAGTCTCCCATTTATGCAATCGGAGATACCTTACGACTCAATGTTTTGTTTTAACTGCCGATACAAACTTCGAAAATCTGCGTTCAATGAACTTCCTTGGCGGTAAAGGAAGTCGTTGCCATGGTCTGTTCCCAAGCCAGGTCGAGAGCATAGTCACGGCGTGATTTGGGGATTGTGTGTCACGAGCTTTGCCGGTGCAAGACCAACTTTTCAGGCGGCTGGAAAACACGGGGTGAGCCGTTGCGGCCTGGGGTTTGTTGGTTGCCCCTCGGTAGGTTTAGTCGAACGTCTCTTCCGGACGGTGTTCGTAAAACAGTCTCGCGATTTGTGTGCTCAGTTGATCAACGTAACGTTTGCGAAATGCTTGTTTACTGATTCGATCAGCCATTTCGGGGTACTGTCTAGGAAAGACAGAATCGATGGTGTTGCTGAAAATCCGTGAATCGAATTCGTTGTTTTCGTAGACCGAAACCTCGATCTGCGAACGACCGCGATACAAGCCCGGACTGTCTTTCTCCAAATAGCTGAATTCGTTGACATCTACGAGAACTAAAAAGTCCGCATCTGTGAATTTTTCAAACAGATCCTCGGGGCTGCCCCAATCACCGCCGTTGTCGTCGATCCAAGTTGCAACTTTATGACTGTCGATGACTTCGATGTCGTGTTGCTTAAATCGCCGGCTAAGCTCGGCCTGCAATTCTTGGTCGAGCGCTGCGGCTTCGCTATCGCTCCCCAAGGGGGCTTCGCAAATCACAACCGCTTTGACCCCTTTTTCTCCCAGCGACTTTTTCGAGAATTCTTCGAATGCGGCCGGGATTTTCGGCCGTCCCATGAGCATCACACCCGTTTCGACCATCAGCGAACAACCGGCCATTGTCGATGCGCTGCCGCAGAGTAGAAGCAAGGTCAGCCAACCCAGCCGATGGGGGCGTTGCTTGAATGAAAGGTTTGTATTCGACATTTCGCGCTCCATCGCAGCTGCCGTTCTATTCTCTGTCTCACCGTCGGCGGACGATTGCCGGGCTACGTGTCGCAAATCCCTAGGGATTCGTCGACAGCGTTGATTGATCGGTAAATCCGTTTACCAATGGTGGTGAATTGAGGTTTCTTAAAAAATTTGCCGACACCAATTGATGACGGCCACTAGGGAAATGCCGCCGACCACGATCAGTGCGAAATTTGTGGGTTGGTGAACCCACCACAGTCGCCCTTTGAGTGCACTGATCCAGCACCAGGGGATTTGAATCAAACAGGTGATTGCAAGTAACAATCCAGCGATATTCGCCCGAGCTGCAGCGGCAATTTGCCCGCGTATAAAATGGGAGAAACTCGTGGTCATTCCGCAACTAGGACAAGGGATGTCGAACAAGATTTGAAACGTACAAGGTGGAAAACCGAGACTTTGATGCGTGCCGAAACCTCGCGGATCGGGACGCATGCTGGCAGCCAAGGCAAACCCCACACACAGAAACAGGCTCCACAGAACCAGCAAAACACGAATGCCGGTGCCGATAGGATGTCCGCTGGAGAGGGGTGTTTTGATAAGTGATTGAGAGGAGCGGGTTAAATACTCGTTTCCGGTCGTCGCTGCAAGAGCGCTTTGCGACCTCTCCGCAGGATCGGCCGTATTCCGGTCATTGTCCGGCAATTGCTGACTGCCTGAGCTCTCTTGAAATTCGTTCACCGCAGTGTATCTCAATAGTCTTGCGAAGCCGGACCGGGCCAGTCCGTTTCTAGGCGGATCTCATGACCGCGGCCAGAAGGCGACATAACAAATTGCGGCTGTCAAAGCGGGGAGCAAGAAATAACCCAATAATGAAAGGCCGTCGAGGTAAGTGGATGAGTCGATGACGAATCCGTCGAGCAGATTGGCAATCACGAAGCTGAAGCAAAAAGCAATGATGCACAATTGTTTCTGTTCGCGCGCTTGATCACCCCGCGTTGGTTCTTTTTTCTTTGCCGCCTTCTTTTTCTCGGCTTTTTTTGCCTTCCCTTTTTTTCCACCTTCTCCCGCCTTGGGGGATTCCACCTCTTCTTCGGCTTCCTCACGGACGCCGGGGGCATAGTATTTGGCGATGGCTTGATTGATGGCCATGGGCGCCGCGATCACGTCGCGGACTGGTAGGCTGAACCGCAGTCGCAAATCATCCTCGACATCGGCTGTGATTGGATTCACGCCGGCAACAAGCAACACGTCGTCATCTTCATCGATGAACAACGGCAGGATCGAATGTTTCTTAACCATTGAGCGGGGGACGCGATCCAGAACGTCATCGTCGGGAATCATGTCGGCGAGATCGACGAAGGGGCGTCCCAGTGAAGTGGCGAGAGCGCGGGCGGCCGCATCGGCTTTGACCGCCTTGAGCTGGACCAACGCATCCCGCATTTCGATGCCCAGGTTGTCGCACATCTGACGCGCTTCTTGGATCTGGGCGTCGCTGATTATGTCCTGGTCCAACAGAATCTTCTCGATGGGGGGCAGGGCGCCAGGTTCATCGTCATCATCGAATTCACGGCCGAGTTGCTCGTCGTAATCGCGTTTCCGTTCCGCATCAGTCAGGCAGAGCATGGCCTTGGCCAATTCGTTGAGCAACGCCTGCGATTCGTCCATGTATTGTCCAGTCGCGTATTTGCGGACATGGGCGTTGAGTTTGCGGTAATTGGCTTGCACCTTTTCCGCACTGTCTTCAAATTGCACGAGACGTAGCAACTGATAATGGTCGGGCGGACGCTGATCTTCCGGGATCCCCAGCCATTCCTTATAGACATCGATCGCCACTCTGGTTCACTCCTCAGATCTATTGACGAGGTGCTCTGTTGCGTCCGTCGACACCGGACAAGCCAGTTCGTCAAGGTTCTGGATCAAGTTGGATTTGTGTCGTCGGTTGTGCCGTTGACAAGAATCGTGAATCGCCGGGTTTGGCGAGACGAAAAGTGCCGTTTCCAACACGGGAAAATAGGAAGCGAGCCTCTTCGTCGTTGAAGAGGCCCGCCTGAATTTCCCACAGCATGCGATGGGTTTATTCGACTTTATATTCGCTAGCCAGTGTTTCAAAGCTGTTCAAACCGGCGGAGTCCAATCCTGAAGCCCGCACAATTTCCGCCGAGGCTTCTTTATTTCCCGTCAGGTCACGGGCGGTGGCATGAATCCGTCCATTGGCGTCGTAACTATAGGTCACTTCGACCGGAGATCCGGCCGGCAGGTCCGGGGGCAAGCCGACGACGCGAAAATCGCCAATTTGCGAACAGGCATCGACATCTTTCACTTCCCCTTCCAACAAGTAAACGTGTACCGATTGCTGGTTGGCGGAGTTGGTTGTAAACCGTTCGGTTCGCGAGAAGGGAATGGTTGTATTGCGGGGAATCATGATGTGATTGATTTTCCGCGTCCGCTCGTCCGGGTCGGTGATTTTGATTCCCAGGGAGTGCGAGTTGACGTCCTCAGACGAGACTGACTGGAGGCGGTTCATCACTGCCTTGGCCATGCGGCTTTCACCGCCAGTGACCTTGGCTTCTAAGATGGCAGCATGAATCGCCGCCCCTTGTGCAACCGCCACTTCGGCGTTCAGTTCCCGAGACGGTGAACGCTTACACACATCGAGAAGCATCGATTCGACCGAGGGCATGTGTGTCGAACCACCAACCAAGATCATTTCGTCCAAGGTTCCTGGATCGACGTTGGCTTGTTGCATCACCAATTCTGTGGTGTCGCGTGTCCGTTGCAACAGGTCGGCTGTCATCCGCTCGAAATCGCCTCGCGTGAGTGCGACGGTGAGTGTCTTGCCTTTGTAGTAGACATTGACCGGCACTTGAGCTTTGGAGCTGAGCGCCAATTTCGCTGCTTCGCATTCTTGCGACATTTGCAGCGCTGTTTCGGGATCTTCCCGGGGGTCCATGCCGAACTTTTGTTTGAACTGTTCCGACACGTGGTCGACAATTCGCGCACTCCAGTCGAGTCCACCTAAGTAGACGTCACCATCGGTCGCCAACACGCGGAAGTGAGTCGGTGTATAACGCACGACGGTAACGTCGAACGTTCCGCCCCCCAGGTCGTAGACGAGAATCGTGCGTTCGATGTCTCCCAAGTCGGTACGGCCCAGTTCGCCCTTCATCCAGGCATAGGCCAATGTGGCAGCGGTCGGTTCATTGATAATGTCAATGATATTCAGACCGGCAATTTGCCCGGCATCTTGTGTCGCTTTGCGGCGAACATCGTTGAAGTAATAGGGAACGGTGACGACCGCATTGGCGATGGGGCCGATTTGTTGTTCGGCATCCTGCTTGAGTTTTTTGACGATCAGTGCCGACAGAAACTCAGGCGTCAGCTTTTTCCCTTCGTAGACCTTAAAGTAATTCTTGTTGCCCATTTGGCGTTTGACTGCTTCGACAATATGAGCCGGATCAGAAACGGAGATCCGTTCAAACGACGGGCCGACGAGAATATGCCCTTGGTCTCCGAGCAAAATCACCGACGGTGTGATTGACTTTCCGTCGGAGTTTTTCAAAGAGACCGGGTTGCCGTCTGCGTCCAATTGGGACATTGTCGAGAATGTCGTTCCCAGATCGATGCCTACTGTTTGACCGTCGAGTAACTTCATGATCGTGCCTTAAGAGAGTTTTTGTATTTGCAAAACGTGTTTCTGATATGCGAAGGCCCTGACAATGCGGAGTGGCGACGTATACAACGTGAATGCAGATGGCGCATTCAACCGTAGCCATGCATTTTGACAGCAGACTGTGAGAGAATCAAGCGCCTATTCGTTATCAGGGGTTTGATTGCAAATCCATCCTCCTCCTGGTTTTCAACGGATTTTGTGGATCACAATTCACAATGCATTGAGCGATCAAAGGACCAAAATACCAATTTGATGGCGGAGCGACCCAAATGTCTGGAAATACGCACGAATTACTCATTCGCGCCGGGCGAGTCTATTGCGCGCAAAACCGTTTTGACGCGGTCGCTGCGGTCGCCGTTTCTGGGGGGCGGATCACCGCCATCGGTCCGCATCTGTCTAAAATAGTCGCCGACACGGAACTCAATTTTCCCGACGCGGTCCTGCTACCGGGATTGGTCGATTTGCACGCGCACCCCGCGATCACCGGGTCAAAGTACGGCATCCACCCCGATACCGAACTGCTCAAACGGGGTGTGACGACTGTTCTCTCGCAAGGGGACGCCGGGGGCAATAACTGGGAAGAGTACCGTCGCACAACGCTACTTCCCGCGCGAATGCGGATTCGCATGGCACTCAATCTGTCCGCCCTCGGCGAATCGATGCCCGGAGGCTGCTTCGAGGAGTTCGCCTGGGTCGATGTGGACCAATGTGTCGCCACCATCAATTCCTCGGTTGAATCGAGCGGCGATGAAATCTGGGGGATCGCTGTAAATGTCAGCCGGATCGCTTGTGGCAAGACCGACCCCCGCGCCGTCATGGATCGGGCTTTGCAGGTCGCAGCGCAAACCGGGCGGCCCATTTTATACGGCATGCGCGATCCGCGTGATTGGCCACTGGATGACCAACTCTCACAGCTCCGTGCGGGGGATGTCGTAACCTATTGTTTTCGCGCGGAACCCTTTGGAGTCGTACAAAAAGGAGTGATACCCGGTTGTATCCGTGCGGCGCGTGAGCGAGGTGTCTTGTTCGATGTAGGGCATGGGATGGCGTCGTTTGATTTTTCGGTGGCTGAAACGGCTCTCGCTGCAGGATTTCCACCGGATACGATATCGTCAGACCAATACGCTCGGCACATCGGTTCCAAGCCGCCCCACGATTTGCTGCGGACGATGTCGAAACTGATCGCAGCTGGGATGCCCGAACCCGATGCCTTCGCAGCTGTTACGTCGCGCCCCGCAGATATTCTGCGTCTCGGCAACGAAATCGGCCAGTTGACGCCCGGTGCCTGTGCGGATCTAACCGTCATCCAATACAACGCCGACGCCGCTGCTCTGACCGATACTCAAAGTGTCCCCCGTCCAGGCGGCTGCTGGGAGCCACTGTTGACGATTCGAGCGGGGGAACAAATCCTGCCGACATAATCGCCGCAAGCCCGCTGTATTCAGGGGCCGCCGTCCGTATCTGCGGAATCCCATTAGCAAAAACCACCATTTCCCGCAGTCCGCTGTTTGCGTCCGCAGCGTTTTCAATTGGCTGCTAATTGTCTACCATGTGTGACGTGGCGCATGCAGTTTGTCGGCAGGAAGCCCAAGCGCCTTGTGGCAGGGATGTCCGTATTCTTGTCGACGGCGGACATCCGTTGTTTGCCCTCACCCCGGTCTTCTCCTTGAGGGAGAGGGCGAACCCGTTTCGCGTTCGCTTCCGGGGACCATGCCGTCATTGGCCTGTTGCCGATTGGGTGCACAGATGCCGATCCCACGTTTGCCGAATATCCAGGAGCAACTGCTGAGATGACTGAAGCCGAAGCCCGTGAACAACTTGACGCGCATGTTTGCGAAATCATGGAGTGGCACTTCAATCCCGAAACGGGCAGCCCGTTTTGGCTCGAAAAGGCCCAATCCTTCAACTTCGATCCCCGCAAAGACATCAAGTGCTTCGACGACCTGAAGAAGTTTGAACACTTCGAGGACGAATGGCTCCGTGGCGGCCCGATTCGTCGCTGGGTTCCCAAGGCCTATGAAAACGAAAAGGTCTACGTTTTCGAAACCGGCGGGACGACCGGAATCCCCAAATCGCGGGCTGTCGTCAACGACCATTGGATCGATTACGAAAACTTCAGCGACACGCTACCGGATGAACATTTTCCCAAGGGTGGCAACTGGCTGATGCTTGGTCCTTCCGGCCCGCGCCGACTGCGACTGGCCGTAGAACACCTTTGCCAACATCGCGGCGGCATCTGCTTCTGCGTCGACCTGGACCCGCGTTGGGTGGTCAAGCTAATCAAGCGTGGCAACATGGCCGAGATGGAAGCGTATCGCGATCACGTGATCGATCAAGCGGTGACGGTCCTTTCCGCCGGGCACGACATCAAATGCATGTTCACCACGCCCAAATTGCTCGAAGCGTTGGCCATGCGATTGATGGAGGATGGCACCAGCATCAAAGAGCAGGGGATCACCGGGATCTTCTCCGGCGGCACCGAATTTACGCCGCAATGGTATCGCTTTGCCATGGAAGAATTGATCGAAGGGGTCTATATGACCCCCACCTATGGCAACACGCTGATGGGCCTAGCTTGCAGCAAGCCGTTTGACCCGGCAGATGAATATAAAATCAGCTACCACGCACCCCAGCCGCGAGCGGTAATTGAGGTCGTCGATTTCGATGACTACAACAAACTCGTCGGTTACGGCGAAACAGGCCGCGTGAAACTGACAACGCTCACCAAGGAGCTATTCGTCCCTGGATTCATGGAACGGGATGAAGGCGAACGCGAAAAACCATGCGAAGCCTATCCCTGGGACGGCGTAAGCGGCGTCCGCCCCTACCACGAATTCGCCACCACAACGACCGTCGGCGTGTATTAGACCCTGGCAGTCGGTCACGTTGAGCGTGACGTCATTGTCCGATGAATATTCATGTCATGCACAGCATGACCTACAAAATACAGATATCCCACGAAGGAACTACTGATGGTTGAAATTCCCGTTTTGCGCTGGGGCAAGCCTTACGAGAGCCTCGAGAAGGACGAAGTTGTGCACTTTGAGACGGGTGAAACGCTCGCACAGGTGCATCAGGCCAACGGGGGGATGATTCAGATGGATATGCGTAAAGCCCAACGGGCGCGCGATATCCTTCGTGAGTTCTCGATCGACGATTTGATTGACAAAGTCGGCAAAGCGGCCGATTTGTATGCCGAAGGGACTTTGCCTATTGGCGATGGCCAACAAACGCCGGCCGACTTTTGCAAAATGCAATCGGCGACCACCGGCCTGCCGGAGCACATGTGTGCCGGCAACATGAAGAAAAACCAGTTCGTCCTCAAGAACATGCGGGAGATCCTCGACGCCCTGACGCGTGGCTTGCCGCTCGACATCTTGGCCAATGGCTATGGCATGGAGGATCGCGGCGTGATGGTCAGCTATCAGGCCAACGCTCCGGTGCTCGGTCTGGTGTTGCCGTCCAACTCGCCCGGTGTGCATACGTTGTGGATGCCCGTCATTCCGCTGCAAATGGGATTGGTCCTCAAACCGGGGCCGCAAGAACCGTGGACACCCTATCGCATGGCGGAGGCGTTTTTCGCTGCCGGCATTCCTCGCGAAGTGATTTCTATCTATCCCGGCGGCGCCGATTGCGGGGCAGCTGTGTTGGCCAGTTGTGAGCGGGCGATGATCTTCGGCGGACTGCCGACGGTCGAACGCTATCACGGCGACCCCCGCGTGCAACCGCACGGTCCCGGCTTTAGTAAAATTATTCTGGGCGACGACAAAGTCGACGACTGGGAAAAGTACCTCGACTTGATGGTCGACAGCGTGCTGGTGAACAGTGGACGTAGCTGCATTAGTTGTTCGGGCATTTGGGTGTCGCGACACGGCAAGGAAATCGCCGACGCCCTCGCTCAGCGTCTCGGCCCGGTCGCTCCGTTGCCGGCAACACATCCGGAATCCCCGCTGGCTGCCTTCACGGTCCCCGGCATGGCCGAAGCGATCTCGAACCAGATCGACCAAGGGATCAAAGATCCCAGTGTCACCGAGGTCACTGCCAAGTACCGGGACGGCGAACGGCTGGTGAAAAATGAACGTTGCGACTTCCTGCGACCGACGGTGTTGCATTGCACGAATTCGGAGACGGAAATTTCCAAGGGGGAATACATGTTCCCGTTTGTGACGGTCGTCGATTGTCCGGAAGACCAAATGCTCAAACGGATGGGCCAGACGCTGGTCTGCTCGGCGATCACCGAAAATGAAAAATTCCAACAGCAACTGCTGGATGCCACGTTCATTGACCGGCTGAACATTGGCGAGGTGAAGACGATCGCCCTGAACTGGCTGCAACCGCACGAAGGAAACATCATCGATTTCCTCTTCCGTGCCCGAGCCTTCCAAAACAGCCCGCCGCCGGCGCATTAAACTTATCGCAAACTCGTTCCCAAGCTCCGGCTTGGGAACGTCCGTTTGCGAGGCTTTGCTTCGCACCGGCTCAGCGGAACCGCACGACGCTGCCTGCAAGAATAACGCGACCTATTCAGCAAAGGCGATCACATGCTTCCCAGCGATTCGCCGTTTACGAATCAGGTGGACATCAAAGAGCTCCCGCATGCGCCAGACGGGTCATTCGCTTGGCTCGCTGGAACCCCCACGCACAGCGAATGGGCAATCGGTGAGGAACGTGCTGATGAACTTCCGACGCAACTTGCGTCCGTATCCGCTTCCGCTACCGATCATGGTCTGCAACTTCCGCCCGAGTTCGTTAAATTTATTGACACTGCGGCGCTTCACAAGCATTTGCGTTCGACTACCGGCTTCTACCTCGATGTGGCGGAATCGGTCTTGCGGTTTTCGGACGGTTACCTGATTCGATTTCTCTCGGACCAACAAGGATGCGTGTTCTGGTACCTCTTCACCAATGCCGACGGCTCCGACCATTGCGTGGTCATGTCGCTGGAATACTTCGACGCCGACGAGATGGATTACGAAATCGAAGACCTCAAAGAAACCGACTTTCGGTTTGAGGCAGTCTCATTCGAGGCTTTTCTGTCGCGCTTTTGGTTGGAGAACGAGATTTCCTTCGCCGAGTTTGAGTCGACTCCCCCGCCGGACGTGGACCCGCGATTTTTGGAGTTGTACCGTCAAAACTAAAGCCGGGTGCACGGCGAAGCAACCTACGTGCTGCATTCATTTTCGATTGAAGCGATATTGTCGTGGCTCGATCAATTTACCCAAAAAACGCACAGAAGAGAGTGACATCTGCTCTGAAAAAGATGCTCGCTCCATACGGCTTTGAAAACGCTCGTACTGATCCGCTAACAATGGGTGGCTGGCAGTTCAGTATGGAGACATCGGAATTCGTTGTCATTGCGTTACAGGAGCGTGCATATGCCACTCTTGGGATTTATGTCGGCTCAAAAATTCGTCGCAAACCACGGGCACACATGCGCGGTCCATGGTTTTTAGAACTTCTTCGCGGTTACATCAATGGTGATCAAGATCATTACGAAACAATGACGCCGCGAGAGCAACTTGACTGGCTGCAAGCCAATATTGAACAGTTGTTGAATACGCCGTTCCTCAATTCCGATGATCTCAATACCTGGGCTGTCAAAGCATCGCGGCGCATGTTTGGACAGCGCCCCAGGTAACCCGCCGGGTGCCATTAGCGGCTTGTCCGACAGTATCGCTTGCTTTTCCATCGTGACTCGAAGCAGAGCTTCGAGAAATTGGGTTCCCAAACAGAGTTTGGGAACCAGGGACTCAAATAACGCGAGCTCGTCAGAGATCCCGACTTTGGGCGGGAATGAATGCCGGACCGTCATGGACCCTCAGCGGGTCGATGCGAACTGTCGTCGTAACGCCCGTCTTTTTTGCTTCCAACTCATCAATCCGCTGGTACACATCGCCGAGCAGGCTGCCGTAGCAGGTCCCACAGAATGAAATGGGGCGAAACGTATCTGCGGCGCGGTTGGCGAAGAAAATTGCGGAATCCAACGCTCCACATTTTTCGCAAACCGACGATGCGGTGAGGCATGCCGCATGCGAATGGTCTGGATTCGCGAACCACAGTGCGGCAACAGTGAGGAGCAGCGCCGTTGTTTGCCGCCGCTTGGCGAACACCCGCGCGCGTCTGAAAATTCGGTGCAGCTTCCGGTGAGGGTCATTGGTGACGACCAGTAACAGACCGAGCGTCGTTAACATCAGCCCCAGGCAATGCTCCTCGGGATGCGCGAATGCGACGTCTGATAATGATGGTCCCCACCGCTGCAATTCGAAAAAGGCCCAGATCGCCAAAATGGACGAACCGGTCAGACGACCTAAGATTCTCAGCGGATCGGTGCGAAATACAAAAAATAGCACAACCGCAGCAATGAGAAACCACGATTGCCAAAAAACGAATCGCGACAGTTCGTACAGTACGGATATCAATCCATTCGCAAAACCGGCAAGAATCAACAACCAGCCTGTGATGCGAAGAATGCGCGAGCCGAGCAATTCGTTTTCTAATTCTGCTAGGTACATGGAAGCATTCATGTATGACTTGCGCCGTCTGCCGCGATTTTATTCTCGCTTGACCCAACACCCAGGGATGGCCGATTGAAATTCTAGAGCTGCTGCTTCTGTAACTTCCGTGCGAAAAACGATCACCTGTTTGAGGGCTTTGTTTTTCTTGAGGTTGTTCAGCCCTTCATCAGTGATCTGTGTGTCGGAAAGGTCGATTCCACGCAGTCGGCTCAGCACGCCAAGCTTTTCGAGTCCCTCATTCGTGATTTGTGTCCCGGAAAGGTCGAGAAAAGATAAGCGTTTCAAATTCCCAATCCCATCCAAGCCCGAGTCGGAAATTTGTGTTTTGGCGAGGTAGAGCTGACGCAGGGACGAGATTCCTTTTATGTGATCTAATCCAGCGTCTGAGATTCCTGTATCGGCGAGGTCCAGTTCCACTAAAAACTGAAGTCCTTCGAGGGACGCCAAACCGGCGTCTGTGACTTGAGTGCCATTCAGACGAAGACGTTCCAACTCGGGGAACGATTTTACATATTCCACTTCTGTATCCGAAATATCCAGATCGCTGAAACGAATTTTCCTTTGGCGACTGCTGTACAGACCTCCTGCCTCTTTGATCTTGGTGAGAACTTCTCTCTTCATGGATTGAGCTTGTAATTTTTCTGGGCTCACTGGTGGCGTCGGTTTTTTGGCATCGTCTCCTCCACCACAGCCAATCAGCAATAACACGGCAATTATCCAGCTACATCGACCATTCATCTATGCGTTACTCCCTAGAGTCAGATTTTCAAAGTTTTATGAATTATGACACGGATCTGAGCGATGAACAATGGTATCTGCCCAACAGTATCTGCAGGCGGGTTTCGCAGTGGAGACTCGGCAGGTCGGCAGGAGGGCTGCGCTGGACCGAATCATTCCCAAGCACGTGTTCGAATCCAGTTTCTATCCTGCGTGTGTTTCGCAACAGTGTATGATAAAATGAGTCTCCCTCCAGAGACGCGCCTCGCCTTGAACTTCGTCGTAGGAGCCTCCCCATGCGATTCGCCCACACATTCTCGCTCTGCCTCGTTGTTGTAGTGGTCACCGCGACTCCGCTATCTGCACAGTTCGTGCAGCTGAAGCAGGATTTTTCCCGCGATCCGGGGTGGGATCATTATCAGAATCGGATTGTCGGCACCGAAATGCCCCTCGTCGTTCAGGACTTTGGATGGCGGGAGACCAATTTCACCGGGACCGGTCCGGGAGAGATCGGAGGACGGGTTGATAATTCGCGGCGGCAAGCCTACTACGCGATTCCACTCGGCAAGCCGCTAAGCTTTAATGATCACCTCTCCGCTTCGGGCAAATTGGCGATCAAACACATCGGCCTGCGCGGTGTGGGGTATATCGGCTTTTTTAATTCGCAGCGACACACCTGGCGGGTTTGGTCCTCGCTGGCGTTTCGAATCTGGGAAGAAGACAACCTGGGCCAAATCATGTTTGACTGGATGTCCAGCGATTGGCAGGCGCGGGGGGCGGAGACAGCCATTTTGCTCAACTCCGATGGCAAGGTGCATACTTGGAGTTTTGAATACGATCCTGATGCCAAGGACGATCCGGTTTGGCGCGACGAAGCTCTGAAAAAACTTATCACGTCCGAAACAGGCAACGGACGACCGTATGAATTGCAAGGCGAGGAGCATCTGCTCGCGCGGCTCAAAGCCGTGGAACCCGACGTGACCGCCAAACAATTGCGGGAACGGTTGTTGAAACTTCGTGATCAAGGGCTTGTGGAATACTTTCATCGCCACAATCAACACCGCTGGTGGAAGCGGCCCGAAGCGGGGCAGGGGCATGGTCGCATCACATTGTCGTTTGATGAGGAGACCCCTTATGTCATTTGGTTTGACGAGGCGATCCGCCAAGCACCGGTCAGCTTTGATCGTTTTGGCCTGTTCAACATTGCCCGCTTTGGCGAGCACATGGAATTGTATCTCGGCGATCTGACAATCAACGGTGAGAAGATCGAATTGTCGCAAGACCCGCATTGGGAAGGGCACAACAACGAGTCGAAATATCTGGAACCGAATTTTCACGGCATGCATAACTATGGCTGGAGTCAAACTAATTGGGCGGGCAAAAATCCGGGGGAGATCGGCGGGCTGTTTTGGCGGACGGAACCACACGATCCACTGTTTTCGTATTACGCCGACGATGTCGGAGATTTGACCTTGAATGATCCAATTTCATTTTCAGGCACGATCTGTTTTACCGAGGGAATGTCGGATTCAGCTGCGTATTTTGGCTACTTCAATCGTGACGACCACATGACGGAATTCAAAAGGGATGAACCACATGCCGACAAACTGCGGACAAACCGGCTGGGGTTTTATATCGCTGACCGCTCCTCGGTGGGGTACAACCTCAAACCGGTCGTTTCGACCACCGATGGACAAAGAGCCGAAGCCAATTGCGGTGTATACACCCCGGATCGGAAGCAGCACCGGTTCACGTTCGACTACGACCCCAACGCCAACGATGGCATTGGCCGCATGACCGTCAGTTTGGACGGCGTCCGGCAAACATTTGATTTGACGCCGGAGATGCGCAAAGCAGGCGCTGAGTTGAATCGCTTTGGGCTGGCCAACATCCGTTCCGGAGGACATTCGGTCGAGTTCTACCTCGACGACCTGACCTACACCGCACGTCGCTCGCGCGCTGAAAAATTCATTCCTCAGACGCGGGTCAAGGTACCCTATCCCCACGATCAAGCAGGCCGACGGTACTAGAAGATCCGGCGGACGAGACGAACGCATCGCTAAAGCTCCGCCGGAGCCTATTCCTGATCTCGATTGGGAGAAACAGGGGAATTCCGTCGCTGAATTCACGAATAAACTCGGTGCAAAAACCTCGCGTTAGTCACCATTTGGCCGCTGCAGAATGTTGTCTATATGCAACGACCCGCTATTACTATTTCCGGAAAATCAGAATAACCCGAAAAGTGAAAAATCGGGAGATTTTGTAATTGACCATGGTCTCTACGCGCCCATATTGTGAATAAAGGTTCATTTTTAATGGTGAAACGTTAAGTGAATTTAACAAACTGTTGAAAAGGCGCTCAATGAGCGAAACGGTGTCGGTAGGTGATTGCGACTCATTCAATCACAAAGTTGGCGTTCCTAGATTCATGATTTACTTACTTAGAGATTCTCACGATGAAACATTTTCTACTTGCTGGTTTAATTAGCTTCGGTTTGCTATCTAGCGCTGAGGCCGGATTCGTCGATGTCTCCATCGGCGATCACTTGAAACTTCATAACGGCACGGGCAACGGCAGCGGCGGTGAGTATGATGCCGTGCTCCAGGAATACAATGGAACGAATTACGTTCCCACAGCGACGACGTGGTCCACATTTTGTCTCGAGGTCGATGAACACTTTTATTACAACCAATTGTTGAAAGTGAACAACATTTCGGACACGGCGATGTCGGGGGGCTCGAACACGAACAATGGTGACCCGATTTCGTTTGCGACCGCTTGGCTGTACACTCAGTTCTCCAACGGTTCACTCGTGGGCCTGAACTCGGGCGGGACAGCTGAAAACGGAAATTACAACGACAACCACGCTGCCAATGCGACCCATCTGCAAAAAGCGATCTGGTACCTGGAAGAAGAGTCACTCGGCGTGCACAACAAATACGTCGACTTGGCGTTGGCAGCCGGCTGGACCTCGATCGGCGATGTCCGCGTCCTGAATTTGATGCGGTACTCGAACGGTCAATTGATCAACGCTCAGGACCAACTAGTCCTGTTGGATCCCGGTCCCGAGGTCGCCCCGCCTCTCGTCCCCGAGCCTTCGACGTTCGCCCTGTTGGGCATCGGCGGCATGGCTTTGGTTGGCTACGGCTGGCGGCGGAAACGTCAAGTTGCGTAAGTGAATTGTTAGAATTCCAAAAACCGTCGGCGCGCGAGTGTCGGCGGTTTTTTTGCGCTCATAGGGTAGCAGCCATAAACTGTGGTTGTTCGGTCCGGAAATTCGCTGCATACTGAAGCCAGCGATTTGCTGAAAGTGGAAATTTTGCTCTACCGATGCACTCGCCCCAATGCGTTCAGGGGAGATCGGGTTATGACAAAAGAGAACCGCAGACCATACATTGAATTGCTAATTACTTTTACGATCCTCGTCTTGATGTTGGTAATGGCCTATTGGTTGGATCCCGATCGAGGAAGCATGGCATTCGCACGCAAAACACAATGTGTCAACAGGCTCACTAACATAAGGCTGGCTCTACTCAACTACCATGCCGACTATGGTTCTTTCCCCCCCACATGGGTTACCGATGAGAACGGGAAACCGCTCTATAGTTGGCGTGTGCTGTTGTTGCCGTACCTCGACCTGAAACCCTTGTACGATCTCTATCACCTTGATGAACCCTGGGACAGCCCGCAAAACATTCAGTACTCGCGAGCGAAATTGACCATATTTCAATGTCCGCTTAACGAACACGGCCCAGCAACGACAAACTACGTCGCCGTGCTGAGCGAGCACGGTCCCTGGCGTGGGGAGGAGGCGGTGTCGAAAGATGAGATTGGCGAGTTGCCGGAGGGCGTCTTGTTGGTTGTGGAACAGCATGGCGAGAAGATCCATTGGGCCGAACCGCGCGACTTGGATCTCGCCACGCTTCCGCTGTACATTAACGATGATTCCGGCCACGGAATCGGCAGCCCGCACGCTGACGGTGCGAATGTGTCGCTGTTGAAAAACGGCAGGGTCGAGTTTCTGGAGGATTCGTTGAGCAGTGCGGAACTCTTGAAACGTCTGCGTCTGGAAGCCGAGACGAAGCCCTGATACTTCAACCCGGCTCCGTGCGGTCTGCAGCTGCCGATTCTTGGATTAGCTGCCATTTGAGCATGAACAGGCTGCCTTGGCCGGGGTGGGATTCGACGAGGATGTCGCCGCCATGTTCGCGGATAATCTGGCGGCTGACCGCTAGCCCCAAGCCGGTTCCGCGGGCGCCTTTGGTCGATTCGAAGACCTGGAAGATTTTGCCCAGCAGTTCTTGCGGAATTCCCGGCCCGTTGTCCGAGACCAGCACGTTGAGGGCGCGGGCGAGGGAGTCGTATTCGGTGCTGATGATCACGCGGCCCCCCTCTTGACCTTCGACGGCGTCGATGGCATTGGTGACGATGTTCAACACCGCGCGATGGATTCCGTCGGGATCAAATTGGCTGGCGGGGAGATCGTCGGCCAGCCGCCGCTCGAATTTGACACCCAATTCCGCCGCCCGCGCTTGCATCAATTCGCAGACGTCAGCCACCGTTTCGTTTAGGTCTGCCTCAACCATGGCCGGCTGGCGTTCCTTGCTGACGGTCAGCATGTCCATCACCAGGTTGTAGATTTTGGTTTGGTTTTTATCGACAATGTTCCAACCCTTGCGGACGATCTCCTCGTTGAAGTCCTTGAGGCCCATCTCGATCAAGTAACTCCCGCCGCGGACGCCTTGCAGAATGTTCTTAATGTGATGGCTGAGCGTGGCGATGGTTTGTCCGATAGCGGCTAGGCGTTCCGCCTGGACGAGCGCTTGTTGATAGCGGTTGTCTTCGAGGGCCAGCGCCGATTGCCGGCCGATGGCCACCATTAGCCGCAGTAGGTCGTCATTGAACTTTGCCGCATGTCCGCCGTCGAGCAGGACCCGTTGCGGTGAAGTGGTGATGTCGACGTAGAGCACGCCCATCAACTCATAGCGGCCCTGCATGGGAACACAGATCGCTTCGCGGATGCCGGCTTGGAAGATGCTTTGCCCGGCGGTAAAGCGGCTGTCCGATTGTGCGTCGGAGGTGAGCACCCCTTGGCGATTGGCGACCACACTGTTGACGATCGTGTGCGAAATCGGCATGGGAGCGGACTGGTCGACGCCCCGGCGGTAACGGATGGCTTGTGGCGTCACTTGCCCCGTATCAACGTCCCGCAACAGCACGCATCCCCGATCCGCTCCAACGACGTCGATGGTCAAGTCGAGAATCCGCTCCAAGACCTGTTCAATCGAGGTCGAGTTCCGCACCGCTTCTTCAGAAATGCGATACAGCACCTGCAAATTGGCCAACGACTGGGCGACAGAATCCGGTTTTAAGTCATGGACGTGGGAAACAAGGTCGTGCCCTGCTTCGTGCCCAATGCTACTGACGATGCTGGAGAGGTCTTCGGCATCCCGTTCGGGAACGAAGGCGATTTTCTGCAAAGCGTCGGATTCGGCTGCCCGGTCCAATGATTGCGAAAAGAGCAGAACGGTCCGCCCGACCTGAATTTGATCGCCGTTTTTCAATTCCCGGCTACGAACGGATTCGCCGTTGACGTAGGTGCCGTTGGAACTATTCAGATCCGTGAGGACGTATTTGCCTTGTTCGGATTGAACCTGGGCGTGACAGCGGGAGATTTCCGTATCGTGCAGGCTGATGGTATTAACGACGTCGCGGCCGAGGCCGACCGGCTCATCGCCGATGTCATAACGAGTACCTTGGTCAATGCCTTGGATGACCAGCAACTTTGCATTTTCCACGATTCCGCTTCCGCAGTTCTGGGGGAATGACGATTCAGCCACCATGAACGGCGGCCTTCAACGGCCACCACAAAATCCGTGGCCACATCATACCAAGGCAAAGCGGTGCCTGGGGAGTCGGTCGCAAAAAATGCAGCGCATCCCTGAATTTTCAATCTGGGCGGGCGGCTGAGAGAAGCTGTTCAACCGCCTGAATCAATTCAGGAAACTGAAACGGTTTGGAGAGATGCCGCTGTGTCGCTGCGGGCCGCGGATCCGCTGGGATTGTTGCCGACCCAATAATCACCTGCGGGATTCCTTGCCAACGGACGGAAGCAGCCTGTTGTGATGGCAGTGAATCGGCATCGATGACCACGACGTCGGGAGCTTCCTCAAAGCGATTGAATGTGACCGGGGCAGCACGCTGGATGTGGTCGACGGTCAGGCCCCGCGGCGACAGAATCGCCTGCAGGACTTCCTGTGTCTCCGTAAGTTCGTCCACGACGAGGACATGTTGCCCGTCATTCACGGTAATATTCCTTGGGGAGTGAGAGAAATACGCGGCAGGAGGAGGGAGAATTGCCAGGTGGAGGGGGTGCTAATCAATGTGGGGCGGGAGCATAGCGAGAACCCCAATACGTGTCAAAATCAGTTTGAGTATTTCCGAATATCAAGATAAATCGGCTCGGAACTCGCCCGCGGACTCCAATCAATAGGAGCGACTTGACCGATTCGATATACTTCAAGTAGCTTCAAAACCCTCTGACGCGTCCTACGGACACTGATTTGCAAGTTTCGAGAACAAGCGCAACCGGGTTTTGAAGCAGGTTCTGGCGACACTGATCTTCTAGTGAGCGATTCGTACCATTTCGGAGAACGGCAACGATGCGACGTCAATGTGCTCTAACGTGTGGACTGATCTGGATGGCACTGCTTGTCACCGCTGTGGTGGTGCCGCTGCAGGCTGATGAACCGGCCACGGCCTTGGAGAGTCGTCTCTTAGACGGGGTGAAATATCTCGCTTCGGACGACCTTGAGGGGCGCGGAGTTGGGACAGACGGGTTGGACAAGGCGGCGGAGTTCATTCGAGAGCAATTCGAACAAGCGGGCCTCGACGTGCATGCCGTCAATGGGGGCGCGTTTCAAACATTTGAGATGACGATCGGCTCGAAACTGAGTTCGCCAAACACGCTGGTGTTTAACGGCCCGTATGATGCGACGCTGACGTTAGAAATCCCCAAAGACTTTACGCCTCTGTCGTTCGGCGGGAGCGGCAAGTTCTCCGGCGAATTGGCGTTTGTGGGCTATGGCATCGAAGCTGACGACAAGGGATACAACGAATTCACCGACATCGATGTGCAAGGCAAGGTCGTGATCATCATGCGTCGCAACCCGCAGCAAGGGAACCCGCACGGGAAATTTTCCGACGGGCCTCACGGCGGTGTTTCGCGGCATGCGGCACTGCGGACCAAAGCGGCGAATGCCTATGGCGCCGGCGCAACGGCCGTGCTATTCGTCAACGATCCCTACAGCGGTCAAGTCGATTTGGACAGTGCCAAGAAGCGCGTCGCCAAAGCCAAAGAGAAACTCATCAAAGCGGCCATTGCGTTTGAAGAAGTCGATCTCCAGCAGGCCGAAGCCTTAACGACGGCTCGGCAAAAACTTTCCACCGCTGTGAAAACGCTCGCAGAGCGAAAAGCAGATGTTGTCGCCGGGATGCCTGACGATTTGATGAAATATGGTTACGGCGGAAACACCGAACAGCATGCGATTCCGTTGATGCAAATCACGCGGGCTGTGTGCGATCAGATCTTAAAGACCAGCGGAACCGATTTGGCCACTCTGGAAAAAGAAATCGACAAAGACCTCAAGCCCCGCAGCCAAGTTTTGGATGGTTGGAGGGCTTCCGGCGAAGTGTCGATCGAGCGCGTGAAAGCCGAAGTGAAAAACATCATTGGCGTGCTGGAGGGAGAAGGACCTTTGGCCAATGAAACCGTGGTGATCGGTGCGCACTATGACCACGTGGGACGCGGCGGGGAAGGTTCGCTTTCCCCCGGATCGAACGAGATTCACAACGGAGCCGATGACAATGCGTCCGGCACGGTGGCATTGATTGAACTCGCGCGACGATTCGCTGCTCGTGACGAGAAACCACCGCGGCGGCTGGTCTTTATCGCCTTTACAGCCGAAGAGTTGGGGCTGTTGGGGTCGGCGCACTATGTCAAAGAACCGATTTTTCCGCTCGACAATACGGTCGCCATGATCAACATGGATATGGTGGGGCGGCTCAAGAACGACAAGCTGACCATCTTCGGCACCGGAACGGCACCGCGCTGGAACGGACTCCTGGACGAGTTGGGAAAAGAGTACGGATTCACCGTCACCAAAAAACCGGAGGGGTTTGGCCCGAGCGATCAATCCTCGTTCTACGGCAAAAAAATTCCTGTGCTGCACTTCTTCACCGGCACACACAGCGACTACCACCGCCCGGGCGATGATTGGGACAAGATCAATTCCGTCGGCATACGCCGCGTGGTGGATATGATGGAACGCACGGTGATGGACACAGCCAAGACGGTGGATCGCCCCAAATACGTGGCTGTCAAATCCTCGAATAGCGGCAACCGCGGCGGCAATCGCCCCTATTTCGGCAGCATTCCTGATTTCGGACAAGAGACACCCGGCTACCCGCTGATGGGGGTCAGCCCCGATAGCCCAGCGGACAAGGCGGGTCTGAAATCGGGGGATGTGATTGTCGCGATCGACAAGAAAAAGATCGGCAACCTCAGCGATTTTGACTTGGCGCTGCGGAAATACAAAGCGGGTGATACGATCGCCGTGACGGTGCTTCGTGGAAAAGATAAAAAGACGTTGGAAGTGACGTTAGACAAGCCGCGGTGATGGCTGAGTTACCCGTTTCAAAACCCAGTTGCGATTGTTCCAAGAACTTGCCGATCAGCGGGATGCGTGGGCGGGTTTTGAAACGGTTTGTAGAAAAGTACCGCGTGAAACGAGGATCGTTCGTATCCAGGAGGGAGCCTGCGAATGTCTGTCGGAGTGCCGAATCGCCCCGCCCCGGATGGGAATCAACGGGCTGTTGAGATCGAGGTGCGGATTGCCGAGTCGCGTCGCGCGTTGGCCGAGTTGTATGAACTCCGTAGCCACGATGTGGCTGCTGCTGGTCGTCCGGCAATCGCAGACCTCGCAACTGATGTCCCGAGCGAATCCGTACAACCGTCGGCCACGCATTCTCGCGCAAAGCGTTTGATCCGCACGGGACGCGATGTGCTGCGGCACGTTTGGCGATCGCCGACGGCACTGTTCGCTGATGTGGAACGCTACTTCGCGCGAAGCAAGCATCAACCGCAGCAGTGGTCAAATTCGATGAGCGGACGCGTGGCCGTCGAGGATCGGTTGCAGGATGTTTGGCCGCTCAACGTCGAGATACGCGCCCACCTTGCCCCCACGCTGAACGTCCTGCTGCCCAGCCTCCGCAAACAGGACCTGACCGGCGGCCCAAATACGGCATTGAACCTGACGTACCGTCTGGCGGCCCGTGGCGTGCCGGTGCGCTACATCGCCACCGATCAAGAACTGGATAGCGACGCATCATTCCTTCACGCGCATCTGCGCGCGGTCAGTGGAATCGACGAGACGCTCGACGACGTCCAATTTATCAGCGGCCGCAATCGTGGACGCGCGCTGGTGCTAGGCGCCGACGACGTCCTGTGTGGGACCGCTTGGTGGACAGCGCAGATGATCAAAGAGATCCAACCCCGGTTGCGGTCGCAGCGGTTTATGTACTTGATTCAAGATTTCGAACCCGCCATGTACGCTTGGTCGACCAAGCAAGCGATGGCCCTGGAGACCTACGACCTCGACTTCCAGGGAATCATTTGTGGCCGATTGCTCGCCGACTTTCTGACTAGCGAACGCGTCGGACGATTCAGCGAACCGGGATTTCTCGACAGCTGCGCCACGTTTGAGCCAGCCGTGGACCCCCAACGATTCGCACCACATTTTGATAGGTTGGCCCGCCGAAAAAAACAATTGTTGTTTTATGCGCGGCCCCAAGCGCCACGGAATTTGTTTGAGCTGGGCTTGGTTGCGCTCAAGCAAGCCGCGGCGCGAGGCGCGTTTCCTCCTGCGGAGTGGGAACTGGGATTCATCGGCGGCGATGAGATGCCCACGGCCGATTTGGGAGGGGGCGTTTTGGTCAAATCGCACCCTTGGCGCGACTACGAAGCGTATGCCCGTTTGTTGCAGTCGGCCGACGTGGGCCTGTCGCTCATGCTCTCCCCGCACACCAGCTATCCACCCTTAGAGATGGCCGCTTGTGGGGCAACGGTGGTAACGAATACGTTTTCCGTGAAAACGGCGGCGCGGTTGCAACGCATCTCGACCAACCTGCTACCGGTCGAGCCACGCGTTGAGGATATCGTGTCCGGACTCCTCGCAGCTGTCGAACGGGCCGAAGATCTGCCCGAACGCTTCTCCGGTGCCATGCTCGATGTGCCGTCGGATTGGGATGCGGCACTGGATCTCGTGTTGCCACGAATTCTTGATATGTGGAATGCCTGCCGCGGTCGCTAATGGATGCGTATGCGACGCAGCTAATCAATTCACCGAAAACATTTCCAAGCTATTCCAGTTGCCCCCCGATTTTTCTTCGCCTGTTTGGGGAACGGTAGTCGTAGGCAATGGTGCCGGCTCCAGCAGCACGCCGTACGGCCGGAACTTTTCGGTTTCGCCTGTCGAATCGTGGTAGAGCAATGCGCGATTGGGGCCCAAACGGCCGGCGGCGGGCGTGTCGATGATTTGACTGGAGTCGTTGGCGTTCATGCGGAAACAGACGCGGATTTCGATTTCCTTGAGCAGTTTGTTTCCCAACCAGCGATTGACGTTGTTGTAGGAATCGCACCACATCAAGACGTGTACGCCAACCGTTGGCCCGTCGGTGAGGATCTTGGCAAATTGCTTGCTAGCCGACAGCGGCTTGTCGTCGCTGCTGCCCCACGAGCCGAAATCGTCGTCGTCCTTGCGCAATTCGCGGAAGCCGGAGAGATTGACCGCGAAGAAATAAATCGGCGGCGCAGGTTCGTGCGGTGATTCGAGGCGGCGATCGACCACGGCCGCTAGTTCATCAATCATCCGCTCCACAGCATCCGGTCCACCGACGTCGACATTGTGCCGGGTGGGGCTAACCGCTTGATTCCACATGTCCAGCGATCCATGTTCGCTGGCGAGCGCATCGAGTACGTGGAATTGCACGGCAGGCTGTCCTGCTTCGTTCGGCGGCGGGTATTGATAACCCAAGCTGCTCAAGCAAGAGGTCAAGGTACCCAGCGCAGAATCGACGCTCTGTCCGGTGATCAGCAAATTGCTTCCCGCTTGTCGTGGAAACTCGACCGCTGAGGCAGCTTTGAGTTCCACCGGTTCGCCCAACCACACGCGGCCGCGTGTTGGTGGTGTTGATGGCGGAAAGGCGCTGATGAGTTCGTTGATCTCAGAATTATTCTGCGGATCCGAGGGGACGTTTCCTTCAAACACCACAGGCGGTTGGTGTGTCTGACCGCCGCGTAGGGTCGAGTTGTACATCCGCCGCAATTTTTCAGAGCGTTGCTCGTCGTTCAGCCAAGCGATCTGGAAGGGATGATTGCCGTCCAGCAGTCCATTTGCGTCGTTATAGATCGCTTCGCCCGGACGCGTGAGCAACCGCGCGGCCGTGTTGTCTTCACTGAGGATCAAATGCGCATCCGCTTCGCTACATTGCAGCGCGATCCGGACTGCGACTTGGCCCAAGGTGCTGCGTGCCAAGGAATACGCGCCGCCCAATGACTGTGAGCCGAGCAAAACGTGAATCCCAAACGCCCGCCCTTGCCGCACCAGCCGGTCCAGCAACAACGATGCGTTTTGCGACAGCTTGTCGTCTTCGGTGAAGAACTCTTGGAATTCGTCGACCAGCAGCATGATGCGAGGCATACGTTCGTTGGGCAAGGCATTGCGGAACATCTCGACATCCTGCACACCATGAGCACGGAACAATTCGCCGCGCTCGGTGAGTACCGCATCGAGACGTTGCAAAACGCTGACACCGAATTCGCGATCGCTCTCGATGGCAATCACGCGGGCGTGCGGCAGATGGCCGGTGGCGTATGCTTTGAATTCGACCCCCTTCTTGAAGTCGACCAAGTAGAATTCGACTTCATCCGGGCCGTAGTGCAGGGCTGTATTGGTGATCAACGCGTGGAGGAAGGTCGATTTTCCCGAACCGGTTTTTCCCGCGACCAATACGTGTTGCGATGTCCCACGTCCGAGCCGCAGATGTTGCAGGCTCGTTGCCCCCGCGCGTCCCAATGGGACGTCGATCCCGCTGCGGCTATCGTGTTGCCACATGTCGGCCTCAGCCGGAGCGATCCGGTCGAAGGGGACTTCGACACGACGAGCGTTTTTGGAGAGATCTCCTGCCCGGCGAACGATCTGGGTGAACTGGGCCGACTCCGGCGGAGCGTCGAGCTTTAAGGCGCTACCGGCCAGTTCTTCACCTACAAATTCAAAGTGATCGTCGTGCCAGACCAGATGGGTCGCGCTGCCGACAAAATCTTCGAGTTCGGTGCCGTGTGGCAGTGGCCGCGAGGGGTCGTAACTCATTAAGGTATTCACGCCGCACCGGGCACCGCTATTGACGATGCTGATGAGTCGCCGCGCGGCGACATCGCCGATATTGGCGGGAAAGTCGGCGACGACCAGAAAATGGTACGGCTCGGCGACTTCGCCGGCGAACTCGTTGTATTCCTCGATCGATTTGTATTCATTCCGCAGGTAGGTTTGGAAAACGTTTTCCATATGTTCGGTCAAATCGGCCAGCCGTTGTTCGATGTGTGTGCCTTCGGTCCAAATCCGGCTATTGATTAGCAACTCGTCGTAATCGGCCAGATGCATGAACGATGAAAACTGCTCGCCCAATCCCACAGGATCAATGATTGTGAACCGTACCTTGCCGGCCGGGAGTGAGGTCAATATACGCAGCATCACAGCTCGCAGTGTGTCGTTGGCTGTGCGGCGACCGGCGCCGTCGGCTTGTAAAAACAACGACGGACCGCTGGCAAAGGGAAGCAGAACGGGGAACTCCAAGGGAGATGCCGAGGCCACCCGTTCATCGTCCACCACCGCCGCGTCCGCACAGATGTCGACATCAAAGTTCCCAAACCGAATCCCCTCCGGAACTTGTTCCGGCAGTTGCCAGGAATCGCTTTGTAGGGCATCGTCAGACAATGCGCAGGCTGCGGCGCGTTGTGCGAGGTCTTGTTGTGTGGAAACGCAATTGGTCCAAAATTGATTCCAGCTTGCAACGATGTCGGCCGTCTCGGCTGTGTGCGTTTGTTCGGCCTGTTGCCGAGAAGTTTCGTACACCGACCGGATCGTCTCAGGATCCTGTTGTGTGCGACGGGCCAAGCTCGCCAGCGCTGCTTGCCGCCGGGAGTTGATCCGTTCCATCTGGGAATTGCGTTGCTGTTCCATTCCCTCAATTTGTGCGGCAAATTCAGTATCGAGTCGTTCCTGGTCCGCTTGCCGTTGCCGCGCGGCATGAGCCACGTTGGCTTCATGTTTTTCAGTTGCCTGCGCGACGGTGCGGTCGCGCTGTTCGATCCGGGAGTCATGCCATTGTTGAAACCGTCGCTGTTTCTTGCGCAGTTCCTGGTCCGACCACGATCGCCAATTGTGCAGAGACAATTCCGCTGTGGCAAAGGCATCTTCCATTTCCTGGATCGCTGATTCGCAGCGACTGGCGGCAATGGCATACAGAATCACCATCGCGACAACAGTCAGCCCCGCTGCGCTGCCCGCGGTCGTGGCGATCCATGCGATGCTGGATTGTTGAACCCCCGCGCCGAGTAATGTTGGCGGTAACAGCAGAAATGCCAATAGAAAGCACGCCGCGCTGGACACCACGAACAATACCGCTGGACGCCATCCGGTTAATAATTGTGACGGCACATCGCGCCGCAATTTCAATAACTGCCCCCGGCCCCGTTTGGTCGCCTTCTCACAGCATTCGTACGCCGCGTCCGGTTCGGTGGGAACGGGGTCGACTTCGGGAAGCAGACTTTCATGACGTTGCCGTCGCTGTTGCAAAATCGTCTTGGCTGTCTCAATGTCGTCAGCGAGAGCTTCGACGTTTTCGATCAAGTGCTCGCGGCTGTTTTGCAGCGTGTGCGTCAGTTCTTCCAGCTTGCGTTTGGGGCTGTCGCCGGAATCATCATCCAACACCGATGAGACCATCCAGGCCGTATCATCGTGCGTCTTTTTTGAAGCGGCGACGGCTCGGTCATATGTTCGATTGAATTCAGCTGTTTGCGCGCTGTAGTGATGGCGGGCTGCGCCAGATTCGGTGTTGTACTGCACTTCCACGTCCGCGGCCGCTACTGTCTGTTCATTTTCGATCACGCCCTGTGCGGCGGACAACTCCTCGTTGAGCGAGGTGAGGCCGTCGGCATAGAGTTCCTCAGCGGCTTGCAGCGCGCTGCTGTGTTGTTCTGCCGCGCTTCGCCAACGGCGATTTCGCGAATTGAGTTGGTCATGCAATTCAGCAACCAGCCGCCGCTCAACAGTTGTCGGATCCTCGTTCGACATAAAAGACTTCCTTTTTCCAGGCGAGCAACGCAAGCGTATTTGGTGACCGAAAAATCATGGCGGAGCGATGATCTCGCCCCGAGGGTGACACTCACAGTATCAATCATGAGCTTCGGCATTGCAGGCATTTTGAGCCTTCCGCACTACCGATCCGTAAAGCTGTGTCGACTCAATTGTTAACTTCACAGCATGCATCAGCGGCATTAACTCGGTTTCCTCAAAAGCGAGACTGTTCGCGTCGTTCCAATGTTCGCGCGTCTCAAGCCACGCCGCTTCCAATCGTTCGGCCGCTTTGGCTAACTGTGCTGATCCGCTACTGACGTCTCCTGCACGCATAGTTCTCTCTCCCCGTTATTCTTTTTTTGTCGGTCCGGGCGCTGTCGGTTTTGTTTCTTTGCCAGACTCCGTTGCAGAACTCTCCGTCGCATCTTGTCGCGGTAGTCGTTCGGCATATCGATCGAGTGATTCGACCATCCTTTGCAACTTGCCGATCGCCATTGGTAACTCGCGTTTGAGGATTCCTTCCAGGTGTCCGTTGCGTCCGCGAAAATCATCTGATTCGCGTTGCAGTTTGAGGGACCAATGCCGCACGACTTGGATTTGATCCTGCGCGAATTGCAGGCGTGCCTTAGCATTGGCCAGTCGTTTTCTTTCTTCGATACAAGCGGGGCCTTGGCCTTCATACGTGCGCATTTGGGCGATTTCCAACTGCGTGCGGGCTTGGGCGACGCCGTCGAAGTTTCGCTTCACCTGCTGTTTCCAATACCCCGGCCGGTCATGTTCGATCCATTCCATCGTCCGCAAGACCTCTTGCCGCAACGAATCGACCGCTGAGGTCGCCTCGTCCGCAAAACGAATCAGCGCTCCGCGAAAGGCATGCAGGGCTTCAATCGATGTGACGTGCGCAGGTGTTGTCATAACGGCAAATCGTAGTCTCGGTGTTTGAGGGAATTAGATCGCGGCAGCGCAACGGTTAACGTTGTTGCAAGTATTCCTCAATCCGTTCCGCTTTGCGCATCAGATAGGGGATGTGTTGTTCGTTGGCTTCGACAAAGCGGAGCAAAAACGTGAGGTGCTGTTTGAACTCTTCGGTGAATTTGATGTTTTCTTGGTCCCGCCAACTGGCGCCGAGAGCGTCGAGTTGCCCGGAAATTCCGGAGGCGCGGTCGACCAGTTCTACGTTGAATTTCTTCAGCGTCTGTGCGAATTGTCTCAGTTCACCCGGATCAACAACGGCCTGCGGCATAACGATACTCCACTGCGGACTCGACGCATTTTAACGGTTGTGGTGGAATGGAATCGTGCGGCGCGATGAAACCCATACTCGTTATACGAGAAACGGCAGCGACAATTCACAACAAATCGTCAGCCCATCGTACCGCCGCACCAGAGTATTCTACCGCGAACGGCCGACCGAAGTAGGTAGAATCGTCTTTCATTTGTTTGAGATAGCTAGGGCGGAAGGTTTTCTGCACAATCCCTGCTTCAGGGACTTGCCGCATCGAGCATGACTCTCGAAAAACCAGGCGGAAATGGGGGGCGTAGGGTGGGGCGGATGCGTTGACCGCAAGGCTGCGCTGCAGGCGGTTTCGTTACGGCTGCGCTGCCTGGAATGATGGCGAGCGAAAGACCCGCAAGGCCCGTTGATAATATCGGCGGTCGTAATCAGAGCCACCGTACTCGAAGCATTGATTGACAGTAAAACCGGTCGAGGACGATGCGCACGGTGTGACCGTGTGTGTGGATCGTCAGCGTAGTGACGTGTGCATCCTTGGTGCCGATCGAATGCCGGTGCGTGGGCTACTTTTCGCCGGAGAGGGCTTCGGCGACGTTCAACGCATGGTCGCGCACGCGAACGTACGAATTCAACGTCGATGTGAAGGCGACACTGACAAACGGTGCGACTTTTTCATGCGATAGCCATTCGACGTGTTGCTTCCGCAACTTTTTAGCAAGACGTTTGATTTCCGACGCTCGCCGTTGCGCCTCGGGCATCACATCTCCATGCCGAGCCTTGAACGATTCCACGATGAACTTGAGAAACGCCTCGGCTTCCTCGTGCAATCGATCCAGATCGGCACGATGTTTCTCATCAAAGCGGTGTCCTTGCTGCCGCAACTTGAGATCGAATTTCAGGATACTGCGAATGTAATCACTGATCGATTCCAATTCGTCCGCCATCCGCAGCTGCTGTCGGCCTTCCTCGATGATCTCGTGCGGAACATTCGCCGAGAGCAAGTTGGTCATGAAAACCACGACCTCGTCCTGAATCGAGTCGAGGACTTCCTCGCGGTGAAACAGTTTCTTTTTGAGTTGCTCGTCCGGCGTGTCCTGATGGATAAGTTCTTTCAACCAGGCCATCATTTTTTCGCAACCTTCGCCCATATGAATGATTTCGCCGCGCGATTGCTCGATCCCAATGACGGGAGTTTCCAGCATGCGGACGTCAAGGTTCGTCAGGTGCGGCGTTTCTTTAATACCCTTGTCGGGAACGAGCCATTTCATGGTTTTGGCAAACCGCCCGCCAAACGGAATAAAGACCAACGTATTGGCGATATTGAATACGGTATGCGTAGCGGCAATCGCCAACGCCACATTAGGAATGGTTTTCTCCGGCGGAACAAATTGACTGCCCGTTAAAAACGCACCCGTTCGAGGGAGGAAATCAAAAGTCAGCCAGGGGATAAAACGTACGTATTGAAAAAAGATGATCGAAATCCACAAGACGCCCACCATGTTGAAGATCACGTGGAAATAAGCGGCGCGACGGGCATTGGTTGTCGCACCGATCGAAGCCAGCAGCGCTGTGATCGTCGTGCCGATGTTTTCCCCCAAAACGAGCGCGGCTGCGGTTTCGTAATCGATCAACCCCTGCGTCGCCGCGGCAATCGTGATTCCCAAAGTGGCTGATGAGGACTGTACAAGTACGGTCAAAATGCAACCGACCAACAGGCATTGGACAACCCCCATGGCGCTGTCCGCCGTGAAGCGATGAATAGCCGCTTCAAAAGCGGGCAAATCCTTGATCAACGCACAGGAGTCTTTCATCAACTCCAGTCCGAAAAAGACCATGCCGACGCCCATGAATGTCATGGCGAGATATCGTAAACGGTCGTTTTTGCTGAACAGGTAAACAAATGCGGCAAACCCCAGCATCGGCAGTCCATATTTGCCGATTTTCAATACGAGAATCCAGCCCGTGATTGTCGTGCCGATGTTGGCCCCCATGATCACGCCGATGGCTTGGCTCAGTGTCATCAAACTGCCGTTGACGAAACCGACGACCATCACGGTCGTTACCGAACTGGATTGGACGAAACAAGTGACGACAACGCCCACAATCGTGGCCAAATAGCGATTGTCGGTCACGGCGCTGATCATGCGCCGCAAGCCGCTCCCGGCGACTGCCTGCATGCCTTCGGACATGTTTTTCATGCCCAATAAAAACAATCCCAAACCACCCACGGCCCCAAAAATCAGCTGAGTCAAGGTCGCGAGATCAATGGATGTCAGCTCGGTTCCGGCAGTTCCGCCGGCAGCAAAAAGAACGTCAAAAGGCATGTCTCACGTAATCCGTCGTTACGGGTGATTCCCGGAATCAAATCGGGGAGTGAATTTGGTGGTAGGTTAGTTGTGTAATGCGGCCAGACTATGAAGAATCCGTTAAGATTGTATGAATATCACAAGCTGCATCGCCACCATGGACGTCCCACTCCAGGGAATTATTTCACGAGTCAGTCCCATTGTGGTCCCTGGAGCCTCATTGTTGTCTCTACCGCTGGTCCTCCCTACAATAAACCGCGAGATTATCGTGGAATTACGAGAAATCGCCGTGTTTTCCGGACAAATGTGAGTCGCATGTTCGCCCCGCATCTACTGATTTATGAAAAGACTCCTCGTTGGGGGCCGGAACTCAAGCGGCATTTTCTCGGCAGCGGGGTGGTTTCTCGCGCCGCACGCTCCATTGCTGAGATCGGCCGATTGTTGACAACGGACCGGGAATGTCTGCTGGTGATGGATTTACAGGCTGGAGCGGGCGATTGTCTACGGTTTGTGGCTCAGGCACAAGAAACCAAATTGTGCGTACGTACATTGCTCATCGGTTCAGCACAAACCCGCGAATTGGAATGGGTGGCCCGAGAACTGGGAGCCGATCATTTTGTCGAGGAGAAGATTGGCGGCAGCGGATTGGCCCACCTGTGCCAAATTTATCTTGAGCAGTGCCGCACGGCCGCTTCCTCCAGCGACGGCCGATCGGTATCGGCAATATGACTTCTAAATTTCGTGGCTGGTCTGAAGGCGCAGCCGACGCTGTCCTACGTCAGCGCCGCAGGGTTCAACATTTTTCAAGATCCAACACGGCGGGCGGCCAAAGCCCGGTAAGCCGGCGGCAAAGCCCGACCGACAGACGCCAATTATTACCGCAACATATTTCGTAAAGGAACACTTTCGCTGGACGGTCGGCAGCCGCCGGCGAAAAACAAAGTTATGGCAGATACACCGATTTCAGAAGCAGCTATCATCGATTGCGCCGGTCGTGTGACCGATCCCGAACTGGGGCGTTCGTTCGCGGATGCCCACATGCTCACCGGCGCAACGGTCGAACCCTCCGGTGACATTCAAGTCCAGGTTGAGTTACCGACTCCCGCCTATCCAGGACGGGAACGCATCACCGACGCGATTGCCGCCGCTATCAAGGAAAAATTCCCCACAGCGGGACCTGTCACTGTCGATTACTCCTGGAAGGTCAGCGGCAAAGATTCCGGGGGCTCGATTGGATTGCGCTGCAAAAACGTGATTGCCGTCGGCAGCGGCAAAGGGGGCGTGGGGAAGAGCACCGTTGCGGCATCGCTGGCGTACGGCTTGCACACACTCGGGGCCCGCGTGGGTTTGATGGATGCCGATGTTTATGGTCCCAGTATTCCGCACATGCTGGGGGCTAGCGGCCAACCGGCGATGGTTGAAAAACAAGGTGAAGACGGAGAAACCGTGCGCCGCATCGAGCCGGTTGTCGTCGACGGGCTCAAAACGATGTCGATGGGTTATCTCGTGCCGCCCGAAGAAGCTGTGATCTGGCGGGGACCGATGTTACATGGTGCGATTACGCAGTTTCTAAAAGACACTGATTGGGGAGAACTGGATTACCTGTTCATCGACCTGCCGCCGGGAACCGGAGACGTCACGTTGACGTTGTCCCAGTTGTTGGGTTTAGCCGGTGCGGTCGTCGTCTGCACCCCACAGCAAGTCGCGTTGCTCGATGCGATCAAAGCGCTGAAGATGTTTGAGAAGGTTAAGATTCCCGTTCTGGGCATTGTCGAAAATATGTCGGGCGATATCTTCGGCCGTGGAGGAGCGCAACAGGCTTCGCAAAAACACAACGTTCCGTTTCTGGGGGAATTGCCCATCGATTCCCGCATCCGCATCGACGCCGATGCGGGCCACCTGCAAAAACTCTTCGACGACGACAGCACGGCCAAGCCGCATCTCTTGAAAATCTGTGAACGGGTGGCAATTGAAATCGCCAAGAACGCGCAAGTCAGCTCGCAGATGCCGTCGTTGGAAATTCTTTGAAGGGATGTGGCGAACGAGTTGATACCTGTCTGTGCAGGGGTTACCGAAATCCAGCCGAACACGCACCCATAACAGGCCGCAATGTACCAAAGCTTCAGCAAACTTTTTGAACGTGGTGAACTGGATGATTCCGGCGCGCGAGAATTTTTGGCGACTGTCGGTTTCACCGACCCGGCGGCGGCGTACGAACGTCTGACGCAAATCGCCGAAGCGGGGCCGCACCGTTCGGAGTTTTGCCGCTGCCTGCCGACCTTGCTGATTACGATGGCCGATATCGCCGATCCCGACGGCGTGTTGATTAAGTTTGATCATTTTTTGCAGAATGTGCCGGACAAACTGGAAATGTTCCGTTTCATGGGGGACTCGCCCCGTGCGGTGGAGATGCTCGTCGGACTTTATATGAGCAGCGAGTTTCTCTCCGAGATTCTTCGCAAAAATCCCGCTTACCTCGCGCCGTTGGCCCAGCACCAGCATCTGGCGGAATTGAAAAGTCGTCAGGAATTTTTCGCTGCGGCTCAAGAATCAATGGCCGGCATGGCCAACGACGCCGCCCAACTCGACGCCCTGCGCCGCTATCAGCGATGGGAATTGCTGCGAATCGGAGCCTGTGATCTGTTCGGTTTGGCCGACCTAAAATCCGTCACGGTTCAATTGTCGTTGTTGGCCGATGCACTGGTGCAATCCTGTCTGATCATCGCCGCACGGCAGGCAAAAGTTGCGACGGATAATTTTGCCGTAATCGCCATGGGGAAACTGGGCGGTGAGGAGCTGAACTACAGTAGCGACATCGATTTGATTTTTCTGACCAACGGCGATGCGGGGAGTTACCGGCGGTTGGGGCAAAACCTGATTCGGGGAATCAATCAATCCACCCAAGAAGGGTTTTTGTATCGCGTGGATATGCGGCTGCGCCCGTGGGGCCGGTCGGGCGAATTGGTGACGAAGGTTTCCGGGTATTTGGATTACCTCAATACCAATGCCATGCTGTGGGAGAAACAAGCGTTACTCAAAGGGCGGATCATCGCCGGCGAAATGGAACTGGGCAATGCGTTTCTGGCCGAAGCCCGCCAGGACATCTATGTGACGACCCCCGACGAGGTCCGCACCGGTGTGCATCGCATGAAGCAGCAAATCGAAGCCGATTTGAAGCAAAAGGGGCGCAAGTTCGGCGAAGTGAAACTAGGAGCCGGGTCGATACGCGATGTCGAATTTGTCGCCCAATACTTGCAATTGGCCTACGGCGGCAAACACGAACAGATCCGCACCTTCAACACACTCGACGCGCTAGTCCGCTTGGCGGATTTTGGACTATTGAACGCACAGGAATACCGCATCCTCACAGATGGCTATGTCTTCCTCAGAAAAGTCGAACACTCCCTGCAGCTAATGCATTACAAGCAAGCGCATACGTTGCCTAAAAGTGAAGAGGAACTCAATTACCTTGCGCGGCGATTGGACTTTCAGGACTCGGCTCATTTCCTCACGCACTATCGCAAACACTCCGAGGAAATCCGCAACATCTATCAACATCATTTCGAGTCAGACCGGGACCCGCTGGAAAACCTGGTCGTCGAAGTTCCCAAATCCGCGGCTTCTCCGACGCGGCCGCAAGATGCCGCTGAGAAGGACCTGTTTGCGCCGGAAGAAACTGCGCAGCACGAACGGATGGCGGCGCGTTTGTCAAACGACCATCTCGTCGAAGTCGCCGCCACCGCTGATGCGGACGGACGCTGGCAGGTGACCATCGTTTGCATGGATCATACGGGGCAGTTGTCGTTGATCTGCGGTTTGTTATTTGTGCATGGATTTCACATCGACGCGGGCAACGTCGTCAGCCGCTCTTATACGGACAGTTCAGCCGGGCAGGGCAACCTGCAGAGAATGGTGGCCGTATTGACCGTACGGCCCGACACGGGGGTGATTAGTGAGGAGCTGTGGACTCGTTACGCTGAGGAATTGTTGGAGCTGACCGCCAAAGTGCACTCCGGCGACCCGTTCGAAGCGCAAGGCGGATTGGCGCGGCGGGTTGGATTGGCATTGGGACAACTGTCGGGCGTTTCCACGACGTTGTATCCGATGAATATCAAAATCGACAACGATGCGTCCGCCGATTTTACGGTGCTGTACATCGACGCGGCCGATACGATCGGCTTTTTATACGAACTGACCAATTCGCTCGCGTTGAACAACATCTATCTGGCTCGTGTGGTGGTCCAATCTTCCGAGGATCGTGTGTATGACACGCTGTATATCACCGACGATCAAGGTCACAAAATCACCGACCCCGCGCAACAACGAGAACTCCGCGCAGCGACGGTACTCACAAAATGGTTTACACAGTTATTGCCAAACGCTCCCAACCCGGAATCGGCGCTACTCCATTTCCGGGAATTCGTCGAACAGATGTTCAGCCGCGATGATTGGCTTGATGAAATCGCGACGCTCTCCAATTCCAAAGTCCTAGAAGCACTGGCCCGCTTGTTGGGCGTGAGCGATTTTCTGTGGGCCGACTTTTTGCGAATGCAGCACGAGAACCTCTTTCCCGTAGTAAGCGATGTCGACGGTTTGGAGTCGGCCAAGACCAAAAATCAAATGCGGGAGGAATTGCTGGAGCTGCTCGAATCGGCAAAGGATCGTGAGGAAAAAGTTGAGCGGTTGAACAAATTCAAAGATCGCGAAATGTTCCGCGCGGATATGCGGCATATTTTAGGGCATGTCACGGAATTCGGTCAGTTTGCCTCGGAGTTAACCGACATTGCCGAAGTTGTCGTCGATGCGGCCTATCAACTAGTTATGACGCGTTTGCTACATCGTTTCGGTGAACCCAAGTTAAAGGACGGTTCTCCCTGCCCGATGGCCGTCTGTGCGCTGGGGAAGTGCGGCGGTCGTGAAATGGGTTACGCTTCGGACGTCGAGTTGATGTTCGTCTACGCAGGGGCGGGGCGGACGACCGGTCCTGAGCAAATTACGAATACCGAGTTTTATCGCAAGCTGGTGGAGCGGATTCCCCGCACCATTTCAGCCCGTCGCAAGGGGATTTTTGAAATCGATCTGCGGTTGCGGCCCTATGGCAAAGCGGGGGCGTTGGCCGTCTCTTGGGAGGCGTTTGATCAGTATTTCATGCCGGGCAGCCCGGCGTGGCCCTATGAGCGGCAGGCGCTGGTCAAATTGCGACCGATTGGTGGCGATGAGGAATTTGGCAAGCAGGTTGTCAGCCTGCGGGATCGTTGTATTTACGCAGGGGAACCGTTTGACGTGACCGCCATGCGGGGCATGCGCGAACGCCAATTGCGTGAATTGGTCAAACCAGGAACGTTTAACGCCAAGCTTTCTCCCGGGGGGTTGGTCGATGTGGAATACCTGGTTCAGGGTATGCAGGTCACCAACGGCCACACCGATCCGGAGTTGCGGGCCACGAATACTCGGGCGGCTTTGAAAGCATTGCGCAATGCCGGTATCCTGACGGAACTGACACGCAAGGAATTGCGTAAGGCGTATGTCTTTTTCCGGCGGCTGATTGACGCATTGCGGATGGTCCGCGGCGATGCCCGCGATCTCACCGTTCCTCCAACCGACAGCGAGGAATTTGAGACCTTGGCCCGCCGCCTCGATTATGAGGATGTCGCCGATCTGCATGACGATTTGATGCGACACTCACAAAAGGTGCAAGAATTGTCGCATTTGATTGATTGAGACACGCACAAGACACAGGCAACCACGAGACGATCGGCGCAGCCAGACCTTTTGGCCCGCCACACAAGGATAAGACATTGACCACACCGATTAGCAAGACCTTTGCCCAACTCAAAGCCGACGGACAGATGGCATTCATGCCCTTTATTACCGCCGGCGATCCCGATATCGAAACCACCGCCGCCTTGATTCGCGAATTAGCGACGCAGGATGTCGATTTGATTGAAATCGGATTTCCCTACAGCGATCCCATCGCCGACGGCCCGGTAATTCAGGCCTCCTACACGCGGGCGCTCGATCGAAAACTCCACGTCGACGATATTTTTGCCTGCGTGAAATCTGTGACCGAGTCTGCTACGGGAAAACTCCCCGATTTGGTCGCGATGGTCGCCTATGCCATTGTGCTGCGCGTTGGTCCGGAGACCTTCGTCGCCAAAGCTAAAGCGGCTGGGTTTGTGGGATTCATCATTCCCGACTTGCCCGCCGATGAGGCGGATGAGATGACACAGATTGTTCGCGGAGCCGGGTTGGATTTGATTCAATTGATCGCGCCGACAACCACCCGCGAACGGACGGCCAAAATTCTGGAACTCGCCTCGGGTTTTCTGTACTGCATCAGCATTGCCGGCACAACAGGTGTCCGCGACGACCTACCGCCGGAGTTGTACGAACAACTCGAATGGCTCAAAACGCAAACCGATGTCCCGCTGGCAGTCGGCTTCGGCGTCAGCCGCCCGGAACAGGTCGAACCGCTCCGCAAACTGGCGGACGGCGTAATCGTCGGCTCGGCCATCGTCCGCGCCGCCGAGAAGAGCCCCGAAGCGATGGGCGAATTAGCCGCCGCAATGACCGCCGCCGCACATGGCGGCTAGTAGCCCGCCCGACTCTGAAATGGCCTTGGTTTTTCGCAGCAAGTCAGTCCCGGCTGCGACCGCCCAGCAGAATCATGACGTAGTACAGGACCGTCATCAGTGTTTGCAGTGTGGCGGCGACGTACGTCCAACCGGCGGCGTTGAGTACGTCTTTGACGGCAATCGCGCCGTCACGGTCGACGATATTCAAGTCCGCCAGCACCGCCTTGGCGCGGTTACTGGCGTCGAATTCGACGGGAAGATTCACGAGCTGGAACAACAAAACGCCGCCGTAGCAAATCACACCCAACCACATCAGCCCCGGCATACTGAATATCAATCCCGCGAAGAACAAAACCATGAACGCTGTCGGTCCGTACATGGCGGCTGGGACGGCAAAATTGCGGATCACTAGCGGCGCGTACCGCTGCGCATCCTGCATGGCATGCCCGGCTTCGTGGGCGGCGATCCCCACCGCCGCCATCGAACGGCTTTGATACACCTCATGGCTGAGCCGCAGGACCTTTGCCTGTGGATCGTAGTGATCGGACAATTGCCCGCCGACTTCTTCAATCGCGACACTTTGGCAACCTGCTTGATCGAGAATATGCCGCGCCGCAGCTGCGCCGCTCAAGGGAGCGGGAATTTGCATCGCGCGGTGATACGCACTTTTTACACGTGCCTGTGCCCAGAGCATCAAAAGGAATGCTGGGGCCACAAACAGCAAATACCTGAAATCAAAACCAATCATCGTTCACTACTCCTCGCGCCGGTCGGTGGGCACGTGATTTTCATCTACCGTTTTCTTCGCAAATGAGCCTGCCGCCGAATATCAACATACTACAGCAGGAATCCGCTCACCAGAATTCTATTCCGGGAAAAATATCTGACAAGAGCCGTTCGCTGCCAACCGGCAGCGCAATCGGTACCTCCCACTCTCTGGGGGTCTCCCCAAAAATACGTCCTGAGGGCTATTCGTATTTGGTGAGAATATATTTTTCCCGCCCGCTTCAATTGAGAATCCGTCGCCAGATTGCCACACTGGGACCTACAAATCGAGAAACAGATACTAAACAGCCGGAACCTTTGCCGAAAATTGTGACGAGGAGCCCCCATGCGACTTTGCCGGTACGAACTGAATGGACAAACAGCAGTCGGTTTTTATACGGAAACTTCCGTCATTCCTCTCGTGGCCGCCGCTCAAGCAGCGCGTGTCGCACTGCCGGAGAGTAACAGCCTGCTCCCATATTTGACCTGCGGCGAATCGCGGGAAGCCGTTGCCGCTTTGCAGTCTCGTATTGAAAACCTCGACGACGCGGGCCGAGCGGAACTCTCCGTGCCGACCGATTCGGTGAAATTGCTGGTCCCCATTCCGAATCCGACGAAACTGTTGCTGCTCGCCGGAAACTACACAGCCCACATCGAAGAAGGGGGCGGCCGAGCGGAGGAACGGGCCGATACGTTTCCCTATGTCTTCATGAAGCCGCCACTGACGACGCTCACGCATCCCGGCGATCCGATTCGCGTGCCGGCCGTCTCACCCGATCATGTCGATTGGGAATTGGAACTGGGCGTAATCATCGGCCGCCAATGTAAAGGGGTCAGCGAAGCGGAGGCGCTGGACTATGTCGCCGGCTATACCGTCGTCAACGACATTTCCGATCGCCAATTCCAACCGAACCCCGGCCGCAAGCAGCGTGAGAAAGATGGCTTCTTCGATTGGTTGCACGGCAAATGGCATGACACGTTTTGCCCGATGGGTCCGTGCGTACTCGCCGCCGACGAACAACCCGACCCGCATACCATGAAACTGACCCTCCGCGTCAACGGCGACGTGAAGCAGGATTCCTCGACATCCGAAATGGTCTTCCCGGTCGCCGCGATTGTGGAGTTCATTTCCAGTTACGTGACTTTAGAACCAGGCGACATCATCTCCACCGGCACCCCCGCCGGCGTCGGCAAAACCACCGGCACCTTCCTGCACGCGGGCGACACGGTCGACGCCGAGATCGGCGGCATTGGAGTGCTACACAACCCGGTGGAATAGCTGCGTATCAGCCGTGCGACAAGGGAGGGCGAGGCTCCTGCCGAGCCGCGCAGCAAAAACACGCCGCAGCTCACCCCTTCACGCACTCAATAAATATCACCGGCTGCACGGTTAGAAACGTGTCCCAATAACCCGCCTCGTAGGCTGTTGTTCCTTCCGCGGAGACTCGCAGGGGCCGCCAATTGATTTCGCTAAAACCGGCACCGCGCAATGCCTCTTCGTGCGCTGATTGCGAGAGGTAATAATTTTCGATGTCGAACGTTTCGTTTTCTAGATAAAACTTCCACGTGATCGGCGCGCCGGGACGCAATTCGTCGCCGAACAATGCCTCGAAACCGTACTTTCGATAAGACGGGATTGTGGTCCAATCGATTAGTGGGCTGGAATTAACTGTTACAAACCGTCCGCCCGGCTTGAGGCATGCCGAGACAGTTTGGCACATTGCTTCAAGTTGCTCAGTCGTCGACGCGTAATTCAGCAGCCAAGCGGCCACTGCCAGATCAAATTCGCCCGCATGCACCATTTCGCGAACATCGCTCAACAGGTATTCGATCCCGGCTTGTTGCTCGACTTCCTGCTTGCTGGCCAAGTCGATCATGCCTTGCGACGAATCGACTCCCAAGACCCGCTGCGCGCCGCCATGTTTCAACAACCGCGAATAAAACCCCTCCCCACAAGCCAAATCAACAACCGCCTTGCCCGACAAATCACCCGCCAAGTCGAGCAAACCGTACGACTCGATATACATCCGCCAAGGTTGCTGCTTGGAGAGTTGGTATTGTTCCGCGATCGGATCATAGTCGGTTGTCATGCGCTGGGTGCCTTGAAGAGAATGGTGAGGCGTTCGGCGGAAAAAATAACACAAGCCGTCCGCCGCTGGTAGACCATCCTGCGCCGCGAGTTCAAGCACCCTTCGCGTTTTCTCCTCAAGCAAGACTCAGTCCAGTAGGTCCGGCTGTGCCGGACGAAACCGCGGTCAATTGAAGTCCAATTCGCAACGGCCGGTACAACCGGCCCTACCTTGCTTGGGACGGGTACGCCCGAATCACCCACCGCGCCGCGTCATCAAACACGACCAGCCCAACGGGCCGCGTAGGTCGGGGGCGTCTTCGAAGTAAAATGCTCGCAGTTGATCGATTTTGAATAGCTCCTCCAGGTCGCTGCACAGGTCGGCGGCGCGGAGGCGGGGCATGTTGTCGGTGCTGAGTTCGTCGCTGTTGCCGGTCAGCGTTAAGTACCGCGTGCCGGGGTGGGTGACGCGCTTCAGGAGGACCAACAGGCCCTGCAAATAGACCTTGCGGATGCAGTGGAACGCGCCGCGATCGAAAATGAAATCGAACGGCTCGGCGGGGGATTCGAAACCGCCGATGTGCGTGACCACAAAATTCACCTCGACACCAGCCTCCGTTGCTCGCGCACGGGCTGTTTCGATAGCGGTTGGCGAGATGTCGATCGCTGTCACTTGAAAGCCTTGGCCGGCTAAATAAATCGCGCTGCTGCCGGTGCCGCAACCGATTTCCAACACGCGGCAGGGGGCGATGTTTTGTTCGTCCAGCACGCGGCGCAATTCGGCCGAGGGGAGCCCGCTGTCCCAGGGCGTGTCGTCGTTGCGATACCGCTGGTCCCAATCTTTTTGCTTGTCTTGCTGATCTGGATGTTGCTCTGTGTGTTCTTCTGTACTCATGACATCACGATCCCGCCGTCTACGTTATAGGATTGTCCGGTAACCATTTTGGCATCGTCGCTGGCCAAGTAAACCGCCAACGGCGAAATGTCTTCGGGGACCAGCCGTCCGCCGATCGGTGTCAGCCCCGCTTCGTATTCGTCGTGGTCGACACCTTTGCGCTGCGCATCGTACTCAACACGGGCGTTGTTCATCACTGTCTTCACCGGGCCGGGGCAAATGCAATTCGAGGTGATGCCTGCGCGGGCATATTCGACGGCGACCGTACGGGCCAGGCCCATCACGCCATGTTTGCTGGCGTTGTAGGCGGCAGCGTGAAAACTGGGGATACGGCTATTGATCGACGCGACGGTGATTATGCGTCCCCAGCCGGCGGCTATCATATCGGGCAACACGGCTTTACAGAGTAGAAACGGCGCGGTGAGGTTCAATTGTAGGGTGCTATCCCAAAAGTCATCGTCGAACTCAGCGACCGGGGCGGGCTTGGCGCTGCTGCCGATGCCCGCATTGTTCACCAGGATTTCAACAGCCCCCATTTTAGCCTTCACCTCCGCGACCAATTCCGCAGCGGCGGAGCGGTCGAATAGATCTGCGGAAAAAGCTGCCGCAGTTCCCCCGGCAGCGGTGATTTCTTTGACGAGGCTGTCGAGCTGGTCTTGGGAACGGGCGGCGGCGGCGACGTGGGCGCCTTGTGCGGCGAAATCGAGTGCGATGGCACGTCCGATTCCCCGTCCTGCTCCGGTGATGAGTGCGATGCGTCCGTCGAGTTTGCCGGTCATGCGTTGTTCCTCTTTGCGCTTAATAGTGTGCGTGAAGTTCAATGCGCGGCAGCTTAATGGATGCGGCTGGGAGGGGACAAGCGTGCGGAGGGGGTATCTTGAAATCGGGGAGGTCGCTTCGTTTCTCCGACCGGCAAAATCTGCCGGTTCTTTTGGCGGGGACTCGCCTTGTTGGGAATCGGGCGCGTCGCTATTCTCCCGCCACTTCTACATACTCTCTCAACTCTACTCTCCTCTCAAAAGAGGCCACGGTTCGTGGGGACTGATTGGCAGTCCCTGCGAAAATGCTGTGGTCGATGCGCATGATCCGATTGGGAATCGTCGATTTCGATTCGTCCCACGCGGTTGAGTTCACGAAACGATTCAACCACGTGGGCGTAGACAGCGACCAATGCGTCGATGGTGCGCGCGTGGTGAGCGGCTGTCCCGGCACGTCGACGATGTCCCCGGAACGAATCGCGCCGCACTCCCAACAACTACAGGATTTCGGCGTGACGATCGTCGACGAGCCGACCGACATGATCGGCGAAATCGATGGCGTACTCGTGCTCTCTTTGTGCGGCGACGTCCATTTAGAGCGGGTCCGTCCGTTCTTAACAGCGGGCGTTCCGGCCTATGTCGACAAACCCTTTACCTGTTCGTTGTCAGCAGCACGGGAAATCGTGCGTCTGGCCGACGAAAGCAGCGTCTCGATCTTCAGCGCCTCAGCAATGCGATTCGCGGAGGAGGTGTTGGAATTCCAGCGCCGCACCGCGGACTATGGTCCGATATTGGGGGCGGTGAGCTACGGCCCCGCCTACCGGATGACGGGCAATCCGGGGCTGTTTCATTACGGCATTCATCCTACGGAATTGTTGTTTGCCGTCATGGGGCCGGGTTGCGGCGAAGTCACGAAATTGCTTACGGCAACGGCCGAAGTGGTCACGGGGCGTTGGCGTGATGATCGCGTGGGAACCTTGCGAGGACTGCTGCAAGGGGAGACGCGATACGGCGCGATGGCCTTTTGCGAACACGCGGTGGTGCCGATCCATGTTTCCGCACGCTATGCGTATCGAAATTTGTGCCGCGAAATCGTCCGCACTTTTGAAACCGGGACTGCGGGACTGACCACGGATGTGATGTTGGAAACGGTGGCCTTCATCGAAGCCACATTAAGCAGCGAGACCGCCGACGGCCGTGCGGTTTCATTGAATTAGACGACCAATCGAAGGACAAGCTGATGGCGTTAAAAATTGCATGCCTCGTTTGCATCAACCTATTGTTGATCTTTGGTGGTTCGTCGGTTCGCGCGCAAGACTTCACGGTGATTACCGAGACCGAACACGTCAATTCTGGCAAGATTGTCGGCCGCAGTCGGACGATCTTTCATGCGGGCGAGGCTTACGACCAAGTCCCGGGGTTGGGAGAAATTACGATCTATCAACCCGGGCGGCAACAATTCACAATCTTTAGCGAGGCGCGAAATTTGGCGACGACGATTTCGTTTGCTGATATCGTTGCCAACCAACGCGAATTCGATCGTCAAATCCTCAGTCATGTCGAACAGTTGGAACGCCGCGGGTCGCGCGAAACGCTGCAAAAGGCAGCGGAGTTGAAATTTCAATGGCAGCCCGAGTTTGATGAGCGCTTTGATGCGAAGAAAAACGAGCTGTCGATGACGAGCAAGTATTACTCCTACGTAGTTGAAACCAAACCGAATCTGCAGCCGCAGATTGTCAAGTCCTATTTGCGGTATGCCGATTGGACAAAACAGTTCAATGCACTGTTGGATCCGGCGTCGATTTTCCCCGCTCCACGATTGCTGGTGAATCAAGCGCTGCGCAAACGCGGCGCCATACCTTTGAGTGTTTCACTAAAGCACCCCAGCAAGAACGGCAAGAACGGCCTGCATTTAAAATCGCGGCACCAGATTCGGTGGAAGCTCACCGATTCGGACAGAGCAGCCATCGTCTCCTGGCAACGGTTCTTGGCTAAAGACGAGTTGAAGTGGATCACATTCCAGGAGTTCCAAGCGGCGGTCCGTCCCGCTGGGGATAAATAATCAGACCGTTTAGACGTTGTCGTCAATAGCGTCGTTGGCGGCCATTTCTTCCAGGAACCGGACTTGCGACCGCACGGGTGGTGTCCCTTTGCCGGGCTTGATGCGGCGGTACGATCCGTCGGGCTGCATCTCACGCGCCTTGACGTTGTCAGCTTGCAGCGTGGGGACGATCGACTCCATGATATGTTTTTTTAGCGTCGGTTCGAGAATGGGGAACATGGCTTCCACGCGGCGGCGGAAGTTACGCGGCATCCAATCGGCACTGGAGAGGTACACATCGGCATTTGAATCCGCGCCGAAGATGTAAATCCGGCTGTGCTCCAAGAAGCGGTCAATAATACTCCGCACGCGAATATTATCCGACAGCCCGGGGACTCCGGGGACCAAACAACAACTGCCGCGGCAAATTAGATCGATCTCGACACCAGCTTGAGACGCCTCGTACAGCGCTTCGATCACGTCGCCATCGACCAGCGAATTGAGCTTGCCGAATATCCGCGCCGGCTGCCCCTCGGACGCCCGTTTTGTTTCCCGATGAATGTGTTCTAACGTCTTGGCTTGCAGGTCATGTGGGGCGATGACTAACCGCTTCCACTGGTGCCCCAGTGAGTAGCCGGTGAGCATGTTGAACAAGGCGCTGACATCTTCGCCGTATTTTTGCCGGCAAGTAAATAGGCCTAAATCGGTATAAATCTTCGCCGTCGTGGCGTTGTAGTTGCCGGTCCCCAAATGCACATACCGCCGCAGTCGGTTCCCTTCGCGACGAACGACGAGTGTTGTTTTGCAGTGCGTTTTTAGATCCAAAAAACCAAACACGACGTGCACGCCGGCCCGCTCCATTTGCCGCGCCCAACTCACGTTCGCCCGCTCGTCGAAACGCGCCATGAGTTCCACAACCGCCGTGACGTTTTTACCAGCCTCAGCTGCACTCATCAGTGCGCGCACGATCGGACTTTCACTGCCCGAACGGTACAATGTCTGTTTGATGGCCAACACGTTGGGATCTTCGGCTGCTTGGTCGAGGAAATCAACAACGCAGCCGAAGGATTGGTAGGGATGGTGCACGAGAATATCCCGTTTCCGAATGGCAGCGAAGACATCGGCCTCTTCCGGGAATTCCGCCGGTCGTCGCGGCGTGAACGCGGCGTCGCGCAAGTGGTCGTATCCCGGCAAGCTCTGCCAAGACATGAGCGCCGTCAAATCCAACGGGCCGTCCACATGATAAATTTCTTCCGGTCCCAGCTGCATTTGCTCTGCGACCGTGGCCACCAGTTTTTCGTCAACTCCCGCAGTGACTTCCAACCGTACGGGGTCCCGATGTTTCAAGGCTCGCAGGCCTTCTTCAATGGCCTGCGACAAATCGTGCATCACTTCGTCGCCGTCGATGTCGAGATCCGCGTCGCGCGTCACACGAATGGTGGTCCAAGAGTTAATGTTCGACCCGCCGAACAGTCGGTCCAGGCGGGATGCGACCAATTGCTCCAACAGGATGAAATCGCTTCCCTTTCCCGGCAGTTCGACCATCCTCGGTAACACGGTCGGGATTTGCACCACCGCCAGTAGCCGTTTTGGCCCCCCGCGCGGGCGCAGCATCGGTTGGACCATCGCAGCCAAATACAGCCCGCGATTCTGCAAGTGCGGCGTCGGATGGCTGGGATCAATGGCCATCGGCGTGAGCACGGGGAACACCGTTTGTTCGAAATAGTCTTCGACGTATTGTTGCTGCGTTTTGGAAAGTTGTTCCGGTTCCAACAGGCGAATGCCATGTTGGGCGATCGCCGGCAACACTGCTTGTTGCAGGCAGGCGTATTGTCGACCGACCAGTTCGTGATTCCGCTCGTGGATGCGATTGAACAAATACCGCGGCGACGAACCGTCGGGTGTCTCATCGACCGGTTGCTCGGCGCCGTTTAATTGCGAGCGAATACCCGAGACCCGGACCATCATGAATTCATCCAGGTTACTGCTGACAATACTCAGGAATTTGACCCGTTCCAACAACGGATTGGTTTCATCCTCAGCCTCTTCCAGCACGCGCCCATTGAATTCCAGCCAGCTAACATCGCGATTGACGTAGCGGGGAGGGGATTCGGCGGAGGATTGTGCTTGTTCGTCAGCAATAGCCATGGGAAAACCGACTCATTCGTAGGGGAATCCAGGGAGTCAACATCCTTTGAAGGACGTACCGCACTCCGTTTTAGTCGGTACGACGAATACCAGAACGCTGCCCCCCCTCAGTCAAACGGGTGAGAATACGGAGCTGGAATCCGGTATGAATATCTTAGCATGTAAAAGGGGGCCGGTGACAGCAGTTGTATCGGATGTGGTGGCTTAGCTTATCGTTGGCCGGTAGGTCGGTCTCCGTTCTTACGCCGAAGCCTGCCGAATGATCTACATTTGACACGTTTTTGCCGCGATTGATTGCTCTGATCAGCAGGGCTTTTGCATTGCCCAACGGTTGGCTGGTAATGTCAGCCCCTTGCAACCAAGAGCGGACTGCTCGGTTGTTTGAGCCAATGCAGCACCAATGTTGAGATCATGGCCTCGTGAAATAGAACAACAGCGGCCAATTAACGACGGATGCAATCAATAACACCGCGGCCACTAACTCGCGCTTGTGATCTCCATGATTATTGTCCGATCGACTCCCACGCCATGCGAAGCACAGAGCAACCGGCGAGCCGAAAATCGCCGCCATTTCGCAGGTGATCCAAAAAACATGGAGAGCCTCAGAATGCCGACCGCGACAAATGACCGTAATCAGCACATTCAGAGCGAGCGCAATCCAAAGTCCCGTGATTGCTATTGTCAAAAATCGATTTGCCACATTCGATTGCGCTGATTTCATTATGGTCATGCTCAGCCCCAAATTGTCCATCACAGGTGCGGCTATCGAATACCAGGAATTCGCCGCCCGCCTACCAAAGTTTCGTCCGCAACACCTTCAACACCGGGCTTTGCTCGAAGTCAAGAAACGAGGGGATTTCTTCCGGGGTATTGCTTGCAGTGGTATTTTCTGAGGTGTCGCTTTGCACTTTGGAGGCCCGTTCCAGCAAGGAACGGATGTGCGACACTGGATACACAATCGTGATTTCGTCCATCGCAATTGCCGTCAGTGGGATCGCTTTTCCAAAATCCTCATTCCCTACCGCCAAGGCATCCGGGACACCGTCAACCGACACGCGGGCAACGACTTCTTCCAAGAAATCATTGAAGTCCTGGACCGATCCGCGCCCACCGGCACGTCCCTCCTTGAATTCAAAGATCCGTGCATTGACCAGCATACAGGTCTCCGCCAGACCGACGTTCATTGTTGCGTTGTACCGTCCCACGAATCCATTTCCATTGCGCAACGAACCGGCGACCGGTAGGTATTCAGCGGCATTGGCTTCCGTGCCGATCAATTTCAAGAAGTCATTTCGATGCATCGTGTACCTCGTGAATTGGGCCGTTATCGATCGTGAAGTGCAGCGGCGCTTCTCGACCCGACGATACGACAGCGACAAGATGGGAGAAAATGAAAAAATGAATGTCTGCCCGCATAGAGCGGACTTTATCAGTATCCAAACTCGTTCCCGGGAACGCAAGTTGCGATCTATAGAATCAGGCCGCCGTCTGTAAGCTCATCGTTGCAGATGCCGGTCGAAAAACTCGTAGGCCACCTGCCGCGCTGCGGGCGGGAAGTCGTGCGCACTGTCGGGATAGTTCGCTTGGAGATTGCCCGCCGCTCCAAGCAATTTGTAAATCGGTCGGGCAGCGGCGATACTTTCCTTGACGCCGGAGACTTCGAAATTGCTGTCACGCACCGGGGCACTGGCCAAAAACGGCCGCGGGGCAAACAGGGCTATGATTTCAGGGAAGTCAAACGGCACTTTGTCCGGGTCGTTTCCGTAATCGTTATTGATTGCCGGCATATAACGCGGACTCGTCCAGCCAACTAGTTTGCCGTCGTAATACTTGTGAAACCGGGTGAAGCCGCAGTTGGAGACGAGGCACTTGATCCGCTCATCGAACGCGGCGGTGAACATCGTGTTGTGTCCCCCCAGTGAATGCCCAATGCAACCGATCCGCTCTCCATCAACTTCGTCTAAATCTTGCAGCAAATCGATCGCGCGCATGTTATCCCAGATCGCCTTCATCGTTCCGCTACGAAAGCCGGTCTTTTTACGATCGAAGTCATATTCGTATTCACCGAACGAAGGATAATCGGGAGCCAAAGTCACGTAGCCCAGTTGCGCAAGATACAGCGCGTAGTGCAGGTTTGGCTTGCCTTCGAGGCCCGCTGGTTCACGTTTGCCAGGACGGGTTGTCTGATGCAAACACAACACCGCCGGCGTTTTTGCGCCTTCGGTTTTCGGCAAGAACAGATAAGCCCGCACACGCGTCGTTTTCTCGGTGTCATAAGCAATCTTGCACCGCACAAGGCCATCTTCGAGGACTGTTTCTTCCAGCACCTCAACATTGAGCGGAACACGTTTTTCGTCCCCCGGCACCGGTCCCATCACGGTTTGCATAGCTGCCAAAATCTGCCGACGACGGATCGCCCAATCGTCCGGCGTGCGAATGGGATGTCGTTTCCCTTCCGCATCGAGGTAGTAAGAAAGGTCCTGGTGTCCGGGATATTTCGGTAGTGGATCGGCTGCATCGGACACCGTCGCGAGCAGGCCGCCGAAGCTTACGACGGTGAAAATAGCGTGAAGCGGTCTCATAATTTCAAGCACTCGTTTTGGAGTTGATGGATGTGCCGACAGACTTCATGTGCGGGAAACTAACGCACGACATTGCTCATCCTACGTCGCCCAAACCACCCGATGCAAGAATCGCGGGGAGTTCCCGTAGGTCAAGATTGCCTCCCGAGAGTACGCCCACGACGGTTTGTTGTGAGAGTTGTTCGCGAAGTTTCCAAGCAGCAGCTAATGTAGCGGCACCGGCGCCTTCAGCGAGGTTGTGTGTCTGCCGCAGGATCTCAAAAGCGGCTTGCCGCAATTCCTCTTCGCTGACCAACACCACATCATCCATCAGTTGCCGCATGATCTCGAGGGTCATTGTGGCGGGGACGCGCGTAGCCATTCCCTCGGCCCAGGTCTCGGCTGAGGGAGCGGATTGAATCGTGCCCGACTGCCAGGAGTTTGCAACCGCCGCCGCCCGTTCGGATTGGACGCCGATGACTTTCGTGGCTGGCCGCAGATGTTTGGCAACAATAGCCGTTCCGCATACGCCGCTTCCCAGTCCGATCGGCACAAAAATAACATCCGGTGCGGGCAGTGTTTCAAAAATCTCGTGCGCCATCGTCCCCACACCGGCGATTAACAGCGGTTCATTCGCCGAATGCACGTAGCGATAGCCTTCTACTTTTGCTAACCGTTCCGTTTCCTCGCGAGCCTCATCAAAATCACGGCCATGTTCGATCACGGTCGCGCCCCGTTGCCGCATCGCGCGCACCTTGTCCGGATTATTACGTGCCGGAACGACAATCGTGCAAGGAACGTCATGCCGCTGCGCGGCGAATGCCAACGACTGACCGTGATTGCCGGTCGAACTGCCGACAATGCCCGCTTGTCGTTCCGCAGCGGACAATTGACTGACGAGGTTGACCCCACCGCGAACCTTAAAAGCGCCGACCGGCTGATGGTTTTCGTGTTTCAGAAAAAAACGTAGCCCCAACAATTGCGATAACCCCGGCCACTCCAAGAGCGGGGTAGGGGAGAGGTCCTTCCGGATGCGGGGCACAGCGGCGAGCACGTCGTCATAGGTGACCGGTAGCATGGCAGGGCGATCTTTGGATCCAGTGGAAGCAGTGCGGCAAGTGATGGCAACGCACACTCTACCCGATTCCCGGCACGGTCGTCAAAATCGCGCGGCGTCAATCAGCGAACCGACACCAGTCACAAACTGCTCGGTTTATTGCGTAGGTTTTCGTGGGCAAACTGGATGCGGCGTTCGTGATTCCAGCCTTGGCGAATGCCGTAGACCACACTGCCCAGGACGATCGAGGCGACTGTTGCGACTTTTCGGGGGAGTTGATAGTAGGAAAGATCGGCGTGCAATTGGTGTTGGCCGATAAACTCGCCGAATTTGTCGCCCTCGAACATCAATTCGATTCCGTGTAGATCCTTGCTCCACTGGTAGTCAAAGGGGCCGTATTCTTTGCCGCGATGCAACACCCAAAACGCGGTCTCTTCAAAGCGCAACACAATGCACCTCGCGGAGTCGCACGGCTTGTTTTTGCTCGCATAGCGGACATTTCATAATAGCGGCCCGTCGTTTTTAGACAGATGGATGTTTGATTAAGGAGATATGTGATACCAAATTTCCCCCACGCGCGGGAACACCAAACGTTTGCCATCGACAGCCGGGTGGTGCTTATCTTAAAACGACCGGTTGGACGAGACGAGCGAATTTTTGTAACCTGATAGACCAATGACCGGCCTGGATCGGGAATGGGCGAACAAGTTCCAGCGTTGCTCGTTTTCGGTGCATCGTCCGAATGTCCCCCAATGAAAAATGATGGACGCGGCAGAATGGCAAAAAAGCGCGCAGCAGGCTCTTCCGGAATTGCGATTGGCACCCTCGTGCGGGTCAAAGAGGGCGTCACGTCTCCCGACATGCCCGACTTCCCCTTGGCGGGCTGGACCGGCGCAATCGCCGAGGTCGCCAAGAAAAAACCGCCCCGCAAATACATGGTCGAATGGGACCAAAAAACCCTCGACAGAATGCCGGCCGAGTATCTGCAATTCTGCGAACAAAAACAGTTGTACCACCTGATGATTTGCTTGGCTGAGGACGAGATCGAACCGGCCGAGGCGGGGTGAACGGCCTTCGCAATAGCCGCTCGCCTAAAAATAGTTCGGGGCGGGCGCAGCCCGCAGGAACCCGCAATTGCCGCGCAGATTTGATTGAGGACTTTGCGAAACACTGCACGCGTTAATCGCGGCTTCTTGTGCCTGCGGCACACCGATTGCCTTTTGCAATCGCTGCCACCCGGTTCCGTTGTGAGTGATGCTCCTGCACCCGCAGATTGCCAGACTCACAAATTGCTGTTATTACGCCTTCACGGTTCGCGATTGCCAATCCAAACGCGTATCATGAGATATTGCCAACTGCGCTGACCGTACGATAACACCGCCGCGCGCGGTCGCTACTTTGTTTCAAGGATTCTCGACTATGTTCCGAAGTTTACTCGCAACTCTGATCTGCCTACTCTCCGCCACCTCAGTCCACGCCGCCAAACCCGACGTCGTCGTTATCGGCGGCACGCCGGGGGGGATCACAGCGGCGATTGCTGCCGGGAGGGCAGGGCGAAACGTGACGCTTGTTGAATACCACGACCACGTCGGTGGCATGATGACCGGTGGGCTGGGCAAGAGCGACATCGAACACCGTGAGATGGTCGGCGGAATCTTCACCGAATACATTGCGCGCGTTCGCGAACACTACGTTCGCACCTACGGCCGCGATCATGAAAACGTAAAAAAATGTCGCGACGGTTATTACTATGAGCCTTCGGTCGCCGAAGACGTGCTCGATGAGATGTTGCGCGAAGTCCCCACGATCACCGTGCTTAAAGGCTGGCGGCTCAAGTCGGCGACCGTCACCAACAACCGCCTGGTCGCTGTCGAAATCGTGAATCGCAAATCGGATGAATCGCGAACGCTCTCAGCAAAGGTCTTCATCGATGCGACCTACGAAGGCGACCTGTATGCTGCTGCCGGGGCAAAGTTCCGCATCGGCCGCGAATCGCGCGAGGAATTCAATGAGCCGCATGCAGGGGTGATTTATTTTGACTACCAAAACAAAACCATCCTGCCCGGCACGACCGGCGAGGCGGACGATCGGCTGCCCGCCTACACCTATCGCCTCTGCTTAACGACCGATCCGGCCAACGTCCATCCGCTCACCGAGCCGCCGGCCGACTATGACCGCACAAACTATCTGGGCTACTTCGACGACCTCAAAGCGGGACGGTTGGACGCACCGAAATCGTATAAACCGGGCCGCGGTTACAATCCGGCGCACTTCGGCACGCTGGTACGGGCGCTATCGGTCACGGAGATTCCCAACAATAAATCCGACGTGAACATCAATCCCCGCCCGTTGGGATTTCCCTTTCCCGAAGAAAATGCGGGCTATGTAGAAGGCGACGAAGAAACCCGCCAGCGGATCCGTGCGCGGCACCGCAATTTGGCATTGGGCCTTTTGTGGTTTTTGCAAAACGACGACGAAGTCCCGGCCGCTCATCGCAAATTGGCTAACCAACTGCATCTGGCGCAGGATGAATTCGCGGACAACGGGCATTTCCCGTTTCAGCTTTACGTCCGTGAAGCTCGGCGGTTGATCGGTGAGTACACGCTGACCGAACATGACATCACCGGCGACGGCCAAGACAACACGCCGCGTCATCACGACGACAGCATCGCTGTCGGTGAGTTTCCCATCGATAGTTTCCCCTGCCGCAAACGACAACCGGGAGACACGATCGTGCTCGAAGGTTATCTCGGCATGCTGGATCACATCACGCGGCCGTATGAAATTCCTTACCGCATAATGATTCCCAAAACGATCGACGGTTTGATTGTGCCGGTCGCTGCTTCGACGACGCACGTCGGGTTTTCGTCGATTCGCATGGAACCCACCTGGATGGCGCTCGGCCAAGCCGCCGGCGCCGCCGCTGACCTTGCCGTCGAGAAAAACGTCGCACCCCGCGCTGTTCCCATCGGACAACTGCAAGATCGCTTGGCGCAACGAGGCCAAGTCCTACGGCACAGCACTGCCACGGCGCCGCACCCCAAAGACAATCCGCTCTCACCGGTGATGCTCAAAGCCGATTGGGTGCCGGACGATCCGCACACGATCGATTTCGCCAAACTACCCCGCATCAAAAGCCAGCACACCGTGGTCAATGACGTGCGCAAATCGAAAGGAGTCAATCAACACAACTACCTGGTGCATCACGGCGGCAAGTATTGGGCGATGTGGAGTGACGGACCGGGTGTCGAAGACCGTGTCGGGCAGCGGGTGAAATTCGCCACTAGTCCCGACGGATTGAAATGGAGCGCGCCAAAATTCCTCACACCAATCCCACCCAACTCCGGTCCCGATTCAGAGCATTACAACACACGGACCACTAAGGGGTGGCGGTGGATTTCGCGCGGGTTCTGGCAGCGCGACGGCGAATTATTAGCGCTGGCCTCGCTGGATGAAGCCGCTGGGTTCTTCGGACCGGGGCTGGAACTACACGCCTTTCGCCTGAATCCTGCTGACGAAACCTGGGAGGACCAGGGGGTCATTTATGACAATGCGATCAATAACTTCCCGCCCCAAAAAATCCCCACCGGCCAATGGATGATGTCACGACGCCCGTACAATTACAAAAAAGCGGGCGTGCAGTTTCTCGTCGGCGGCGTGGAAGGCATCGACCAATGGGAGTCGTTTCCGGTGCTCGGTTCGAGTAGCGAACTGTCGGCGGAGGAACCGTTTTGGTGGCAATTGCCCGACGGCAATTTGATGGCACTGTTCCGCGACAACCGCCGCAGCGGATTTTTGTACCGTTCGTTTTCAGTCGACAACGGCCGGACCTGGAGCAGGCCGACCAAGACCGATTTCCCCGACGCCACCTCCAAGATCAACGGTCTGCGCCTTAAAGATGGCCGCTACGTCCTGGTCTCCAACGCCAACCCCAAAAAACGCGACCCGCTGGTCCTCTCGATCAGCGACGACGGCCTGGTCTTCACCCGCATGGGCTACCTGATCGGCGGCCGCCGCATCGACTACCCCCACGTGATCGAGCACGAGGGGCATCTACTGGTGGCATTTTCGGGCGGGAAGCAGAGCGTAGAGGTGTTGAAGATTCGGCTGGAGGACCTTGATGGGTTTGTGAATGGGGGTGCCGAATGATAATTGGCTTGCGGGGAAATCAGAATTCAGACTGCGATGCAAAGTGTTATTGAATTTCGTCCCGAGGAGCGGCTTGCCGTTCTAGGGCGTGATCGTGAAGGCGGCGAACTTTGGGTTGTTAATCTGCAGAAATGCCTTTTTCGCAAAGTGCGTTGCGCGGGCGGCGCCCACAACCTTCGCTTCCCTGAACCCACAATGTAGAATGTTTGGTGGCCCTCAATCATCGATCACCGGCTACGTCCTCAATTCACTCTATAAGAGATTCAGTTTGAGCGAAAGAAGTATAGACGAAAACAGAAACGATAACCCAATGAACGAGTTAAATGATCTGAAGAGAAGTGGGAGTTTGAGGCGTTTTTTGGCCGGAAGCGTCTTAATCGCAATGGTGCTGTTCGTTGTCTTCGGCATCGTTTTGCTGCGACCGAAGATCGATGAACTTCCGTTCGCATCGGAGACGTGGGTGGCCTGGGATCCCAACGATGTCCCCCGGCGCGATGCGAAGGCATTTACCATTCCTCAGAGAATGATTAATGACTTGGTTTCAAATCACCTTGTGGGCAAAAATAGGCAACAGATTGAAGCGATTCTGGGAGAGTCGCCGACGTGGAGTGAGGAAAGACGCCATTCCACATTCAACAACGTGTTGTCTTCGGATGGCACCTATTATGTCCGAAACGGCGAGGGACATTATGGAGATGAATATGAGTGGGACTTGATTTACGATATTGGTGCGTATTATCCACCGGAAGGGTTAGAATCATTCGGCGTAGATAGTGATATGGTTGACGAGCAATTGGTGATTCGACTCGACGCAAATGGGAGATTCGAAAGTTGGTATGTTATTGGCTCACCGGAATGGCCAAGTCGGTTAAGCAAAGAGGCTGCGAAGTGGTTTCGGCAGACACGGCGTGATCAATAGGTAATTATTGACGAAAACGCACGGTCCAAAGTGCCGTAGGGCAGCCTCCCGCCCATAGTTTCTTCGCACATCAACATTTCGATCACCAATAGCCCCCTCCGCGCTGCTCTGTGTCCTCTGCGGTGAGAATAGCCGACCGAAAGACATATGACGCAGCGACGCGCATCGAAGGCGAGTGGTCGGCGTTTGCGTGTCGGGGGGGGTGTCGGATGCAAGAGCATTGCAGCGCTGTTTTTGTGAGGAGGATCAATCGTCCTGCCTCGGAAGGTGCATCGCGATGCACTCGACGCTTGCTCGCAAACGGATGCCGCAAACCATCACACGACCGGGACACGGTGCCCCAGCCGTGTGAATAGCGGTTTTTGGCACGTGACTTCACTTCAGCGTGATTGTCACCTTGTCAATCTTGCCCGTGAACTTGCTGCCGGAGCGGTCGTACTCTTCCGACACAGGCGTTTCCATGTCGATGCCCACCCCAGCTGATTCGTCCGCTGAAAAGACAGAGAACTCCGTTTTGGGGATTTTAGTCGACGCGACTGACTTACCGTTTACGTAGAGGGTGGCTGTGCCGCCTGCTCCTGGTTTCTTTCCACCCTTATAGGCAAAGTCCATTTTTACGGTGGATTTACCGTTGGGTAGTTTGGTCTTGCCAGCGGCGACAGAATGCTCAAGGCCCAGATAGTTGTAGGTGTATCTTGGAATGCCGTCTTTGACATGCAGTGACCAACCGCCGAAGCGACCACCTTGAGCGACAATGACTCCGTTGACCGGTTTGTCTCCGCTATCAACCTCGGCAACGATTTCAAACGACGTGTTCTTGACGTTGATGAAATCATTTTCGAGCAATCCGTCCATCCCTTCGTACAACGTTAGTTCTTTGCGACCAAACATCAGGTCTGGGCGGCCGGCCAGTTTGGGGTTGAATAGTTCCTGTCGGCGGTCGTCCAGTGGCAGCACTTTGTACTTAACCGCTTCACCGAGAAATACTTGTTGCAGCTTGGCGAGGATGTCGGGATGCTGCTTGGCTAGATCCGTTGACATGCTGAAGTCTTCGGCGACGTGGTAGAGTTCCCATGTATCTTCCGGGAACCGGTTTTCGGGATTTGCCCAAGGCTTGACGTGAACCGTGCCGGCAAACCAGCCATCGAAGTAGATGCCACGGTTACCGAACATCTCGAAGTACTGGGTCGTATGTTGACTTGGCGCATTTGGATAGTCCCAAGTGTAGGCCATACTGGTTCCTTCGATCGGCCGCTGCGGCACGCCGTTCACGATTCGCGGTTGAGGCAATCCAGCCGCTTCAAGAATGGTGGGTGCGATGTCGATCACGTGGTGCCACTGCGAGCGGATCTCGCCTTTCGCTTTAATACGTTCCGGCCAATGCACCACCATCGCGTTGCGCGTGCCGCCATAATTGGACGCGACTTGCTTGGTCCACGTAAACGGCGAATCGAATGCGACCGCCCAACCGGCCGCCATATGCGGGTAGGTGGATGGATCACCCCAGTTGTCATAGTGCTTCAGCATCACGTCAATGTCCGAACCTTGCGGTTCAGCATTGAAGTACGTCATCTCATTGTACAGCCCAGTCATCCCGCCTTCGGCGCTGGTACCGTTGTCGCCTGCGATATAGAAGATCAACGTGTTGTCAAGTTCGCCCATATCTTCGATCGCCTGGATGACGCGACCCGTTTCGTAGTCGGTCATGTCCAGGAACGCGGAGAAGACTTCGGCCTGACGGGCGTAGAGTTTTTTCTCTTTGTCTGAGAGCTCGGACCAGTCCTTGATATCATCGGGCTTTTTGGCAAGCTTCGTATCGGCTGGGATGACCCCCAGTTTTTTCTGTTGCTCAAAGATCCGTTCACGGATCACGTCCCAACCTTCATCGAAGCGTCCCTTCTGTTTGTCGATATACGATTTTGGCACGTGATGTGGTGCATGCACCGCCCCTGGAGCGAAGTAAACAAAGAACGGCTTATCGGGTGTGAGTGCCTGTTGGAAACGCATCCACTCAATGGATTTCGTTGCCATGTCGTTCATGAAATGGTAGTCGGGATCGTCCGGCGTCTCCACGCGATTCAGATTGTGATAGACCGCCGGCGACCATTGATTGGTTTCACCTCCCATGAATCCGTAGAACTCATCGAAACCGACAAAGTTGGGCCAGCGCGTAAATGGTCCTGAAGGACTGATTTCCCAAACGGCTGTTTCATGGTGCTTGCCATATGCCGCTGTGCTGTAGCCGTTGAGCCTGAGCGTCTCAGCGACTGTGGCGATGTCGTTCGGCAACATACCTGTTGCGCCTGGAAAAGAAGTCGCGACTTCCGTGATCTTGGCCTGGTTGCACGAATGGTGATTGCGACCGGTGATCAAGGCTTGCCGCGTCGGCGAGCAAAGCGCCGTGGTGTGGAACTGGTTATACAACAGCCCGTTCCTGGCGAGCTTGTCGAAGTGCGGTGTTGGCAAGACGCTTCCCGTCGCGCCCGTGCCGCCGAAGCCAAGGTCATCAAGCAGGATGATCACAACATTCGGAGCATCCTTGGGCGCTTTGACTTCGAAAACTGGCGGCGCCTTAGCATCCCGTGCATCAAGCGTTGTGATGGGGGGATACCACGGTCCCTTGAGAGGAAGTTCGGTACGGTCGACCTGAGCCTTTTGGGCCATGGCGACCGTGGCACTCAGGACGGAGAGCATCAGCAAAGTAAACGCCCCAAGGAACACATTTCGTCTTTTCATTGTCATCTCCAAGCGTTTTTAAATGTACACAGGTCTATTCAACAGCAGCCGAGTTGGAATGATGAATTCTGCCGCCATGAACTTGCCAGACAAAAGCGCTTACAGCATCAATGAAGGGAGGCCAGTCAGCCGTGCTCTTTACGTTTGCTAGAACCAGTTTCTAAACCCGGTTGCATTGGTTCTCGAAACGTTTGGATCGGTGTCAGTGCGACGCGTCAGATGGTTTTGAAACTACTTGTAGAAATGGGACCAGATCTTCACGCGTCAAAGTCTTCCGGAACTTCGAATGCCGCATTAGACGAGCGACCATGCGCGCAGGGTGAGAGAGATCCGCCAGGAGTTTTATGCTAACCAGGACATCGCTGGCTCGCAATGATAAAATGTCCCGTATTCAGAGAATATTTAACACCCTGAGGGCGTATTTTGAAAATTTGTTTTTCGCCCTGGTCTTTCGGCCTAGCGGGAGGACCAAACTTCTACTGAGCCGCTGTTCGTCTGGGGAACATCATTCGCCCAACCTGGAAAGGTACTTCGCGACGCATCCTCCGCTCTGCTCAGAGTTGTTCTTTGGCTTCGTCCCAGAAGGCGAGGGCGCCGGCGGAGAAGTCGCTCAAGAATTCTGGTCCATAGTCTTTGCCCGGAATCACCTCCACGCCGACACGCTCTTCCCAAAACGGCTTCGCTTGGCGCCGCACTTGTTCGACGTCGGCGGGATACAACTTCGCTTCCTCGGTGCTATGCAGGCGATCTTTGTGGCCCAGTACCCAGGCTGTAAAATCACGGAATAGTTTTTTGACTTTGCGTCGATCGGAAAACCGCGTCTTCAAGTCTTCCCACGTCCCATCGAGCAGCGGCCCGGCACAGAACTCTTCCAGTCGCTGCAATTCCACAGGATGCGCATCGGCCATCGCCCAGTGCTGGCCTAGCACATAAGCGCGTCCGGTGGATCCACCATGCCGGGCCTCAGGTTCATTCTTCAGACGCCGCAACCGTTCGATGGCGTCGTCTTTGTCGGGTAGTTCGGGCATCGGCTGCTCCTTGTTTGCGTGTCCTGAGAGCCAGGCTTCAAATGCTTCGGACGCCACCGCTGACCAATTCACCCGCTCCCCGGCAGCTTTCATGCGCGCCTTGAGCTGGCGAGGAATCGTAATCGTGGTCCGGTCATAGGCTGACGGCTCTGCTTGACGATCCGTGCGGCTCCGCGGCCGCGTTTGTCGAGATTTACGTGGCATGATTTCCCTCCAGTTGGATAATATGCATTGATGCATAATTAGTCAATACCGGAAAGTGTGGCAGCTGGTCATCCACTGCTCATTGTTTGTTGTTTAAAAAACCGCTTCCCCACTAAAATAGCACGTGAGACCCACCTTCCATCGAAGCTGGTGCATGACGAAATTTGGATTCGGCGGAGAGCGTTAGAAATGGCCTATGACGAACAACTTGCCGAGCGGGTGCGGCCGTTGATGCGGCGGCGCAAGGGGTTTTCGGAAAAGAAGATGTTCGGCGGCGTGGGGTTTATGCTGTCCGGCAATATGTGTGTCGGCGTGTGGAAAGAATTTTTAATTCTGCGTCTGGGGGTGGAGAATTACGAAACGGCATTGAGCGATCCCGACACACGCGAATTCGACATCACCGGCCGGGCCATGCGAGGTTGGGTCATGGTCGAACCGGCCGGCGTTGAACTGGAGGCGGATCTGATCGATTGGATCGGCCAAGCGGTGAAATTTGTGCGGACTTTGCCTGCGAAATAAAAACCTCGCGCAAAGAAGCGGAGACGCAAAGAAAAATCGAATAGCCAGTTTATTGCGACACGTTAACAAACTAGGCATCCAACGGGCGGCGCAAGATTTCCTTGACGAGATATCGCCAATCTTCTTCAATCCAATTGTCTCCCCAAGGGACAGCGCGGATCACCTCCCAGCCTTCGATTTCCAATGCGCCGGTCATGTAAACCGCCCGTGGGGAATTGGTCGTGTGAATGATCACCGGGCAGCATGGCGGTTGCTCAACGAGAAAGTTTGCGACATCGAGCCCATCTCCCGGATCAATATCGGATTCGGTATACAAATCGTGGTCCAATGAAATAAATGCCACATTGTGCAATTCAGCTGGCGCTTCAGTGATCATGCTATGCGCAGTCTCCCAGACTATTAACCGCAGGGCAGAATTGAGTTTCGCAAGTACCTTGCGAAAACGAACAACGCGTTCTTCCTCGTCTTCAAGCATTAATACGCGATCAACAGTCATAGCAGTACCTTGCGTAGAGCAGCAGGGTCGACAAGGAAAGATCGGTCCAGCGCCCCGTTGTTGTCGCCAACAAAAAATCCAGCTAACATGGCCGGTGTCGCTGCGGCCGAAAGTCGTCGCCGACAGACCGCACCTCAATTTGCATTCTAATCCCCCAACGATCACGAGACCACCACCATGAATATCGAAACCCAATGCCTGCACGCCGGAACCGAGCCTGATCCGACAACGATGTCTCGCGGGGTGCCGGTGCATCGCACGAGTTCTTATGTGTTTCGCGATACCGAACACGCAGCTGACTTGTTTGCGCTGCGTGAGTTGGGGAATGTTTATTCGCGGATCATGAATCCCACGCATGACGTGCTCGAAAAGCGGGTGGCGGAGCTCGAAGGGGGCGTCGCCGGGCTGGCGGTCGCTTCGGGGACGAGCGCGATTTTTTACAGCGTAATCAACATCTGCGGCATGGGCGATGAAATTGTGGCCGCCAACAATCTGTACGGCGGAACGTTCACACAGTTCAACGACATCCTGCCGCAATTCGGCATCAACACCAACTTTGTCGATGCCCGCGATCCGGAAAATTTTCGTGGAGCGATCACCGACAAAACCAAGCTGCTGTTTTGTGAAACGATCGGGAATCCCGGACTGGATGTGACGGACATCGAAGCCATCAGCCGCATCGCTCACGACCACGGGTTGCCGCTGATTGTGGACGGAACGTTTTCAACGCCGGCCTTGCAACGTCCCTTGCAGCAGGGGGCGGACATTGTGGTACACTCGCTGACCAAGTGGCTGGGCGGTCACGGAACGGGGATCGGCGGCATCGTGGTGGATGGTGGCAAGTTCGATTGGGCGTCGGGAAAATTTCCGCTGATGTCCGAGCCCGATGCCAGTTATCACAACATCCGCTGGGCCACCGACCTAGGCGATCTGACGCCGATGGCCTATCTGCTGCGGATGCGGGTCGTGCCGCTGCGGAACCTAGGCGCCTGTATTTCCCCAGATAACGCTTGGATGTTTCTGCAGGGCATCGAAACGTTGCCGCTGCGGATGGAACGTCACTGCGAAAACGCCGTAGCAGTCGCCAGCCATCTATCGCATCACGACTCCGTCGAATGGGTAACATATCCCGGCTTGGAGTCGAATCCAAATTACGAGAAGGTGCAACGCTTGCTGGGCGGCAAGGGCGGGGCAATGGTCGTGTTCGGCATCAAAGGGGGCGGGGCCGCGGGGACAAAGTTCATCGAAAGCCTCAAAATGTTCTCACACCTCGCCAACGTCGGCGACGCCAAAAGCTTGGCGATCCACCCAGCAACCACCACGCATTCGCAACTCACGGAAGACCAACAACGCGCAGCCGGCATCACCCCGGAAATGGTGCGACTGTCGGTCGGGATCGAGCATATCAATGATATTCTGGCAGATCTGGACCAAGCGCTAGCGGCGGCGAGTTAGCATGCTCATTCCGCGTTCCCAAGCTCCACTTAGTTGGCGGTCCAGAGCGATGTGCTCTGGGCTGACTAAAATTGGCTTGAGGACTTTTGGACGAGTTGCCGGCAATCCACAGACCTCTGCGATTGCGCCGCCCCGAAAAAAACTTTCGGAGCGGTGGGTGCTCGATTTTTATTGCGTGTCGAGTCTCTCTACGGGATCCGTTTGAGCAACTTTTTTAGCAGGAGTTCAACCTGCGGCATTTCGAAAAAGCGGCGTTGCTAGAAAGCCCTGAATAATTACGGCGTTAGCGATGTCTAGAAAGAATGCTCCGACAAGCGGCACCACCAGAAATGCTTTTTGGGAAGCCCCATATTTTTCGGTGACCGCATGCATGTTGGCAATCCCGACCGGTGTCGCCCCCAAGCCAAGTCCGGAAAAACCGGCGGCGATCACGGCAGCATCATAGTCCCGGCCCATCGCTGGAAAAACGACGTACAAGGCAAACAGGACCATGACCGCGATTTGCGTTAGCAGAATGATCAACAAGTAACCAAACGCACCTTGCAAGCTCCACAATTGTAGGCTCATCAAGCTCATCGCCA